>NZ_JBSXOP010000069.1:0-12411 GCF_056859535.1 Marinobacter sp. L-46 | reverse complement strand
GGGCGCCGGTGCGATCAGAATGCCATCTTCCATCAGGGTAATATTACTGCTGCGCTCGGCCGTGGCGCCGCGGATGCCGATATTGGGGCGCAGGCCCAGGCCTTCTTCTTCCCGCACATAGACGCCCGGGACGGTTTTCAGTACCTGGTTGATGTCGGTCTCAACCTCGGTTTTCAACTGCTCCTCACCAACGACGTAGCCTGACCCTGGCAAGGTCTGGGCTGCGGACGCATCGCCAATGATTTCCAGGGCTTCAAGGGTCTGGGGCTGGTCATCGCCAGCGGCAGAGCCCAAGGCTGGGGCGAGGCTGATCGCCACAGCCAGTGATAGTTGGGAAGGTCTAAACATACGGTTGTTCTCCGTTATCATTTAAGTTTCTGGGTACAAGTGATAATCATTGGCATTATGTTGCGAAACTTTATGGCTTTGTAACTATTAAGTCAATTGCTAATCCTTATGGGTCGGAAACGTGTCTACAGGCTGAAAAACGTCAACTCCTGCTTTTCCTTTGTCGACCCAGAGGGTTGTCCAGATAGCTTGCGGGTATGCCGATGCTAATGACGTCAACACCCTGCGCCGTGGCCCGATGTTCAAGCCGGACGCCGAGTGAAACCGCTTGATGTGGCCAGCGCGCCGGCCTTCTCAGCCCTGGAGAATGCTGTGAGTGCCTAGGGTGTGCGGGTAATTTATAAACTAGAGGCTGCCGGGGAGGGTCACTAGATTTACTCTAGGCTGTGTATAGGGTGCGAGTCAGGCTCAATCTGACCGATATCAAGGTTGCCACGGACATAGGCGCCCTAAAATGAATTATCGACTCATGAATGAAACATTGACTCCATTCACCCCTTATATGGCCACAGAAGGTACCACTAGGATGAAAACGATGCTAACGCCGTTCCCTGCCAGGAAAGGCCAAAGAAACCAGAAGTCGTTGCTGACCTTGGCCATTGGTTCGGTTCTGGCTTCTGCCGCGACGCCTGTCCTGTCTCAAAGCTTTACTGAAGCCCTGACCAGGGGAACGGTTTCCCTGGATGTTCGTTATCGTTACGAATTTGTGGATCAGGACAACCCTCTTGATCAAGCCCATGCTTCTACCGTTCGAACCCGACTGGGGTACCGGACTGGTGATTTTAAGGGGTTTGAGGTGTTTGCCGAGGCGGAAGATGTGTCCGCTGTGGGGAATGAGAACTACAATAGCACCATCAATGGCATAACCGATCACTCAGTAGTCGCTGATCCGACGGAAACCGAAGTCAACCAAATTTACGTGCGTTACAAAGGTTTTTCGGATACCAGCCTGACCTACGGCCGTCAGCGCTTTGCTCTGGACAATCACCGGTTTATCGGTACGGTTGGCTGGCGCCAGAATGAGCAAACCTTCGATGCCTTTGTCGGCACCAACGAGTCGCTTCCGGACACGAAGATCACAGCGGGCTATCTTTACAATGCTAACCGGGTGTTCTCGGATGCCAGCCCTAATGGCAATTTCCCAATGCAGTCGCCGATTTTCAACGCACAGTATCATGGCTTGGCTGCCGGAACCCTGACCACTTACGGTTATCTTTTCGACTTTACCAACGCAGACGTCAACTCAACCCAGAATTTTGGTTTGCGGTTCGCAGGTGGCACCGATGTATCGGAAGACGCCAGGGTCCTGTACACCCTGGAGTACGCAATCCAGAAAGACTATGCAGACAACCCGCAAAGCTTTGAGGCCGCTTATTGGCTGGCGGAAGTGGGGCTCGCAGTCTACGGCCTGACCTTTAAGGTGGGTATGGAGACTCTGGAGTCGGACGACGGCCGGTCATTCCAGACGCCTCTGGCGACGCTTCACGCGATGAACGGTTGGGCCGACCAGTTCCTGGTCACCCCGGACGATGGCCTGCAGGATCTATACGTATCGGCGGGTGCCTCAGCAAAGGGGGTCAAGTGGCTGGCCGTTTATCATGACTACAGCAGTGACATCAATAGCCTGAGCTATGGCTCCGAGCTGGGGCTGCTGGCTGTCTACCCGATCAACAAGCACTACACGGTGGGTGCCAAGTTCGCCAGCTATGCCGCCGATGGTCGTGGCGTGGATACGGACAAGGCCTGGTTGTGGGGAGAGGTCAAGTTCTGACCTTATCACTATTGCGGTGAACAGACATTCGCCTGGTGGCTCAGTCTGACCTGGTTTCAGTACATCATGCGCCCTATATCGAATCCTTGAGTCTGGTTCGTCGGAAAGTATTCGGACACAGCTTGCTTCCGGCTGAGATGGCCCGCATTGTCTCCGATATCTCCGCACACAAATACAGCGATGTCGAAATAGCCTGTTTCCTGAGCGCTTGTGCGGGTGGCAGATTAGGTTTCGATGAGATTGTTGCTTTGACCCAGGCGATGGTGAATTGCGGACAACAGCTCGATTGGCCAGGCGTGGATCGTGTGTTCGACAAACACTGTGTTGGAGGCCTGCCGGGCAACCGGACCACGCCGCTGGTTGTGTCGATCGTCAGCGCAGCAGGCTTAGTAATGCCTAAAACCTCCTCCCGTGCCATCACCTCACCGGCGGGAACAGCGGACACCATGGAAGCGCTGACCAATGTGAGGCTTGGGCTGAACGAGATTCGCCGTGTGGTCAGAGAAACCGATGCCTGTCTCGCCTGGGGTGGGGCGATGAACCTCAGCCCGGCTGATGACCTGTTGATTCGCATCGAGAGAGCGCTGGACCTTGATGGTGAGGGCCAGCTCGTGGCCTCGGTGCTGTCCAAGAAGATTGCTGCCGGTTCCACCCATGCGGTGATTGATATTCCGGTGGGGGAGACGGCCAAGGTTCGAACGCCCGGCGATGCCGACCGGCTGGCCTCTCTTTTCACAAGCGTTGGGGCGGCCTGTGGGCTGAAGGTACGCTGCATCGCGACAGACGGCAGCAAGCCGGTTGGTGCAGGGATCGGGCCGACAGAGGAGGCCCGTGATGTTTTGGCCGTGTTGCAGGGAAAGCGGGGTGCGCCGGAGGATCTACGGAGCCGCGCCATCATGCTGGCTGGCCATTTGTTCGATCTGGCTGATGGTCGTGGCGTGAAAGAGGGGATGGTCAAAGCAGAACGACTACTTCAAAACGGCTCTGCCTGGGGATAGAGTCACTAAGGGAGAGCCTCTCTATGAATTGCTCAGTGACAGTCCGGGGCAGCAGGATTATGCGCTGGCGTTTAACGATATGGGGCCGGCAATCTTCACTGTAAAGCGAGAGGAATGATTGTGGGCATTACTGAAAAAAGTGTGTTGTTCAGCCTTGCTCCCCATCCATTACGGGAAAAACTTTGTGATCGGCTCAATCTGGAGCCGGGAAGTTTGGAGGTGCGGAGGTTCCCTGATGGTGAGTCCTACTTACGTGTGCTCACATCAGTCAAAGGTGCGAACTGCGTAATATTGGCCGACCTAACGCATCCAGACACCAAATACCTTGCTCTCCTGTTTCTCTTTGAAACTCTCCGGGAACTCGGTGCCAGGTCGATTGGGTTGGTGGCGCCCTATCTTTGCTATATGCGCCAGGATCGACGCTTCGAAGAAGGGGAGGCGGTCACTTCCAGGGTGTTTGCCCAGTCTTTGTCTTTACATATCGACTGGCTGATCACCGTTGATCCACATTTGCACAGGTACCAGTCTCTTGACGAAATCTACAGCATACCCACGCAAGTTGTTCAGGGAGCACCGGCGCTGGCGGATTGGCTACGGGGGCAAAACGGTCTGTTGCTGGTAGGTCCGGACGCGGAAAGTGAGCAATGGGTATCAAGTATCGCGCAGGCCAGTAACCATCCTTATGTCATTGGCACCAAGCAGCGTCTGGGTGACCGTCGCGTTGAAGTCACCTTGCCGGATATCTCGGCGTATAACGGCCGGAAAGCCGTCATCATTGATGACGTTATTTCCAGCGGACGCACCATTGGCGAGTGTGTCAGGGCACTTAAGGCGCAAGGCACGGAGGCCATCCTGTGTGCGGCGGTGCATGGCATTTTTGCGGAGGCCTCGGACACCTACCTTCTGGGTACCGGCCTGCAGACGCTGGTGACCACCAACACGGTTCCACACAGCAGCAATGAGATCGATGTCAGCGAGTTGCTGGTGCCGCCGGTCAGGCATTTTCTCAATCAGGTGGAGGGTGAGCGCCGATGAACATTACATTTCTGGGTGGCACGGAAACCGTGACCGGCAACCGTTGCCGCTCGATATTGCCTCGCTGGATGCCGTGCTTCTGACCCATGCCCATCTGGATCATTCAGGCTACATCCCCGTGTTGTACAAGCAGGGCTTCCGGGGGGCGGTTTATACCCATCATGCCACCCGAGAGCTATGCAGCATATTGCTGGCCGATAGCGGCCATCTTCAGGAAGAGGAGGCACATTACCTCGGCCGCCATAAGCTGAGCAGGCATGAGAATCCGGAGCCCCTGTATGATCAGGAGGATGCAGAAGCCTGCATGGAGCTGTTTCAGTCGGTGGACTTTCACCAAGTGATCCAGCTCGGTGATATACGCTTTCATCTGCGACCGGTCGGGCACATTCTCGGGGCGGCCTGTGTCATCATCGAGGCGGAAGGTAAATGCGTCGGTTTTTCCGGCGATGTGGGCCGCCTCAATGATATTTTCATGAGGCCACCGGCACCCCTGCCAGCACTCGACATGCTGATGCTGGAATCAACATATGGCGATCGTCGCCACGAAGACGTGGATTTGCTGTCACAACTGGCGGACATCGTTAACGAAACGGTCGACAAAGCGGGCAATATACTGATTCCGGCCTTTGCCGTGGGCAGAGCGCAGGTCTTGCAGCATATGCTCACCGACCTGATGAAGGCGGGACGAATTCCAAGGTTGCCAGTTTATCTGGATAGCCCCATGGCGATTGATGTTTCTGAGATTTACTGCCGCTACGAAGATCAGCATCGGTTGAGCAGTTCAGAATGCCATGAAATGTGCAGCACCGTTCACTATAGCCGCAGCGTCCAAGACTCCAAGGCGCTGGCTGACCAGGCCTACCCGCACGTAATTATTGCAGGCAGCGGTATGGCAACGGGCGGTCGCATTCTTCATCACTTCAAACGTCTCCTCGGCCAGCACCGCACAACCGTTATCTTTGCCGGTTATCAGGCAGGGGGGACACGAGGCGCCAAAATGGTTGATGGAGCGGAAAGGATCAAGATCCACGGCGACTGGATTCCGGTCAAGGCCCGGCTGGAGGTGTTGAGTGGGCTTTCCGGACATGGAGATTTCACAGAGATCGAACAGTGGCTGGCTCAGAGTGACCTGGCCCCCGAAACGCCGATCAACTTGATTCATGGAGACCCTGATGCGCTGGAGGCCATGAAGGATCACTTGCGTCAGAACACCCGGTTTGAGGTGGAGGTGGCAAGCTACCAATCCATTTTGCGTCTTTGACGATGCCCTGACGGCCATCTTCGAGGGCGACCTGAATGAGCCGCTTAAGATCCGGCAACGACCTTGGTCGCGGCGGCTGCCGAGTGCTAGAGTGGGCGATCTCATTGGCTGGAGTGAGAGGCAGTGGCCCTGATCCCGGCTCCAACCTGAACAGTAATGTCATAAGGAGTGTTTGGTGAAATCCCAATCCTGGCTCTGGTCTCTGATAGCGGTGTTGGTGCTCGCCGGCGGTTCTTATGGGGTTTTTGTTCTGTTTGGGGAAGAGCCCTTGCCGCAGGGAATCGTCTATGGCAATGGCCATATCGAGGGGCGGGAAGTGCGGATCGCGTCCGAAGTGGCCGGTCGGGTCATCGAGCACCATCTCGCGGAAGGCAGCAAGGTTTCGGCTGGCGACACGGTAGCCGTGATCGACCCCGCCGATGCCAGAGACCGCCTGCGCTCGGCACAGGCCGAGCTGGCCTCGGCGCGGGAAGTCCGTGACGGCTTCGACAGCCAAATCACCACCTGGCGTCATCATCTCAAGAATGCCGAGAAACAACGGCAGCGGATCCGGGACTTGCGGTCCCGCAATCTGGCCAGCTCGAGTGATCTGGATCAGGCGGAAAATGCCGTCAGTGAGGCCCGGGGCCGACTTGAGTCTCTCCAGCGGCAGAAGGATGCCGCCGAAGAACAGGTGGCTGCAAGGGCGGCGCAGGTGGCACTGGCTGAATCGCAACTGGACAAAGCGGAGGTTGCCGCGCCGCTCTCCGGAACCATCCTGATCCGGGCGGTGGAGACGGGAGAGGTTGTCGATACCGGCCAGCCGCTGGCCACGATGGTGAATCTGCAGCAGCTCGAACTCAAGGTCTATGTCCCCGGTGATATCCTCAACCGGATCAGCTTGGGGGATCCCGCCAGAATCCGCGTGGACGGTTTGCCCGGGGACTTTTCCGCCAAAGTCGGCAGGATTGACGATTTCGCCCAGTTCACCCCCCGCGATGTCCACATGCCCGACGAGAGAGTTCGGATGGTCTATGGCGTTACCCTGGTGCTGGATAATCCGGCCGATGCTCTGAAACCGGGTATGCCGGCAGATGCCTGGATTCGCTGGGATCCGGACGCCGAGTGGCCAGCGACCCTCTCGGTTCCGGCGCGCTGAGCCGTCATGTCTTCCCCGGAACCCATCGTCGCCAAAGGCCTTGGCCGCCAATTCGGAGACAATGTTGTCATCGAGCCACTGGATGTTTCCGTTGATCGCGGCCAACGAGTGGGCATTGTCGGTGCTGATGGCGCTGGCAAGACGACGCTGTTACAGATGTTGGCTGGCATCCTGGACCCCACTGTGGGGGAATGCCGGGTCCTGGGCTTCGATACCCGTCGTGAGGCCAAGCAGGTTGCTGCCCAGATTGGCTATATGTCCCAGGGATTTACGCTTTACGATCGACTCAGCGTCAAGGAAAACCTGAGCTTTGCCGCTCGCATCCGGGATGTGCCCGACGAACTCTATCGGGAGCGTTCAGAAAGGTTGCTATCCATGTCGGGGCTTGGCCGCTTTACTGACAGGCCCGCCGCCAAACTGTCCGGTGGCATGCAGAAAAAGTTGTCGCTATGTACCAATCTGGTCCATGAACCGGAGCTGCTGATCCTTGACGAACCGGGGCTCGGCGTCGACCCCCTGTCCCGGCGCCATCTCTGGACCATGCTCGACCGCTTCCGGTCGCAGGGCCTGACCATGGTTGTGGCTACCTCCTACATGGACGAGGCGGAGCGCTGCGACAGGATACTGCTGCTGGAACAGGGCCGCGTTCTTGCGGATGGGTCGCTGGAAGAGCTGCTGAGGCCCGCCGCCGGAAGGGTGTTCACTGTAAATGCTGGAGATACCGGACGAGGCTTGCGGGAGTTGTCCGGCATCCTGGCTCAAATTGACAGCGTCCATTCAGTGCAGTGGTTGCCGGATCACCTGCGACTGGTGATGAACGCGGACATCGCTGAAAACCAGCTCGCCGAGTTATTGCCCGAGGGAACCCACCTGGCGGCGGCCGAGCCCCGGCTCGAGGATCTGTTTGTGCTGCGGACGGACAGGAGGGCCGGCGAGCAGCAGTTTCCGGAATTGGCCCGGCAAGACAGGGGAAAAGAGGAAGGGCTGGTGGCCACCGGCCTGAGCGTCCGCTTCGGACATTTCAAGGCCGTTGACCGGGTGAGTTTCGAGGCGCCATCTGGCGAACTGCTTGCGTTGCTGGGGCCCAACGGGGCGGGCAAGACAACCCTGATCAGGGCCTTGTGCGGGCTGGTGGCCATCGATGAGGGCAACGCCCGGGTGGCCGGGGTGAGCTCCGGCGGGGGTAGCACCGCATTGCGCCGGCAAATTGGTTATATGTCACAACGGTTTTCACTCTATCTGGAACTGACCCCCTGGGAGAATCTCCGCTTCTTTGCCAATGCCTACGGCCTGGCCGGAGGCGCGGCGCGGGCTGCGATCGACTGGGCCAGGGAAGTAACGGGGCTGACAGATATTCCCGACAAGCTCACCGGTGATCTTTCAAGTGCCTTGCGCCAGCGTCTGGCGCTGGCCTGCAGCCTGCTTCACCGGCCCCGGGTCTTGTTCCTTGATGAGCCCACCTCGGGTGTCGATCCCGTCGCCCGGTACCGTTTCTGGCGGGTTATCCGTGAGCTGGCCGCCAGCGGTATGACCGTGCTGGTCACTACCCACTACCTGGAGGAAGCGGCCTATTGTGATCGTTTGGCGTTAATGCAGGACGGGCGGCTGCTTGCACACGGTAGCCGATCATCGCTGAATCATTCGCTCGGCCTCGAAGCCGACGCCACGGTGGAGATGCTCTTCACGGCGGCCATAGAACAGGCGGGAACGGCCAATTCCCGGGCGTTGGGACCATGAAGGCTCATCGGCTTGGAGCCCTCATCGTCAAGGAAAGTCGCGAGCTGATTCGCGACCCGGTTACCATTGCGTTGGCCGTGATCATGCCGCTGATCATGCTTTTTCTGTTCGGCTATGCGGTCAATCTGGATGTGGAACAGGTTGCCGTGGGCATTTACGATCTGGACAACACGCCGGCAAGCCGCGACCTGTCAGCCCGTTTCGACAGCTCGCGGTATTTCCAATTAGAGCAGAAAACGACCGATCTCCGCGATCTGGAGTCGGCACTGCAAAGCTCGACCATCAGCATGGGCGTGGTGATTCCAGCCGGCTTGGCCCGGCAACTGCTCAGAGGCGACGAGGCGCCTGTCCAGGTGATCGTGGACGGCGGCTATCCTGTTCTGGGTCGATTGGCATCGGCCTATGCCGAGGCGGTAATCGCAAATTTCCCCGCCCCGCGTCAGAGCGCCGTCCGGGTCCAGGCCAGGGTCTGGTTCAATCCCTCCCTGCGCAGCGTCAATTTCGTCATCCCCGGGTTATTTGCCGTGATCCTGATGGCGTTCCCACCCCTGCTGACCGCCCTGGCGATCGTGCGTGAGAAAGAGACCGGTACGATTGAGCAGATCTATGCATCGCCGGTCACCTCAACCGAGTTTGTTGTCGGCAAGCTGGTGCCCTACGGTCTGGTGGCTTTCCTGGAGATTCTTATGGTCATGGTGGTGGGGTTTGCCTGGTTTCAGGTCCCCATTGCCGGCAGCCCGATACTGCTGCTGACGTCCGCTTTCGTTTATGTGCTGACCACGGTGGGTATCGGCCTGTTGGTCTCATCCCTGGTCCGTACCCAGTTGGCGGCCATGTTGATAACGCTGATTGTCACCTTGATGCCGTCGTTTTTGTTTTCCGGTTTTCTGTTCCCTCTGTTCACCATGCCTCTTGCCCTGCAACTGTATAGCTGGCTTTTCCCTGCCGGTTATTTTATGGAAATCTCCCGGGGCATCGTACTGAAATCAGCCGGCCTTGAAGCCGTTCTGCCAAATCTGATGATGTTGATCGTCTATACGGTCCTGGTATTTGTCTTCGCGGCCTGGCGAATGAAGCAGAAGGTGGCCTGATGGGAATTGCCTTATTTGGTTTGTTGCGCAAGGAGCTCGTGCAGTTCTTTCGTGACCGGTTGATACTGACCCTGATACTTTGGCTTTACACCATTGAAGTCGTCATTTGTGCCGTTGCGCTCAGTTTTGATGTAAGCCACCTGCCCCTGGCGGTGGTGGACGAGGATCGCAGCGCCTTGAGTCGCTCGTTGATCCAGAAATTTGCGGTGAGCGAAACCTTCGACCTGAAATTTCAGGAAACCCGTGTGGCAACCGCCACTGACCTCCTGGAGAAAGGCGATGCCACCATGGTGTTGGTCGTTCCCGCCGGGTTCGAAGGTGCTCTTCTCGCTGGCAAGAGTGCTCAGCTCCAGTTGCTCCAGGACGGCACCAATTCCAACATTGCCGCCAATGCCGTCAATGATGCTCTGCAGATCGTCCAGCGCCAGGAGCGCGAAGCGCTCCCTGCTGCCGGGAAGAAGGGGGTCGCGGTACCCCTGATCCGTATCTGGTATAACCCCGATCTGACAACATCGGGTTTTATCGTGTTATCGATGATTGCTCTGGCCGGTATGATGGTGGGCGTTATTCACCCGGCCGCCTCTATTGTCCGGGAAAAGGAGCGAGGCACTATCGAGCAGCTGCTGGTGACGCCCATTTCCAGCCTGGAACTGTTCCTGGCCAAGGTCACACCCACGCTGATCATGGGCGTACTGTCCATCTTTCCGAGTTTGGTGATTGTCAGAGTCTTTGATGTGCCCCTTCAGGGCAGTCTGCTTTTATTTCTGGTGCTGACCGCCATCTTTTTGCTCAGTGCGATTGCGCTGGGCGTACTGATTGCCGCCTACAGCCGGACCCTTCAGCAGGCGTTGCTGCTCTCCTTTTTCGGACTTTTCCCGCTGATGTTCCTGTCGGGCAGTTTGACGCCGGTAGAAGCCATGCCGCCTTTCCTGCAAAGCCTCTCCCTGCTGAGTCCACTGCGTTATTACATGGATATCATCGTCGGTATTTTCCTCAAAGGCGCCGGCCTGGCGGTTCTCTGGGATGAGGCTCTCGCCTTGCTGGTAATCGGTGTCACGCTGTTTATTTTCTCCCTTTGGGTCTTTCGACGCCGGGTACAATGAGATCGGTTGGGTGAGTGCCTGACGTTTGTCGCTACCGAAACGCCGATCAACTTGATTCATGGAGACCCTGATGTGCTGGAGGCCATGAAGGATCACTTGCGTCAGAACACCCGGTTTGAGGTGGATGTGGCAGGCTACCAATCCATTTTGCGTCTTTGATGTGAGACTGGGCAAATACCCGGGGTAATCCGGATATTTACGGCGAGGATTTCTAATAGGCCACCATTAACGTCAGTAGAGTTATCAGGGAGAGATCATGAACGGCTATTCCATTTACACGCTCGACGAGGTGGGGCTGTCCCGGCTGGTGAGTGACTTTTACAGCTACGCCGTCACTCCGGATGGCACACCGGGGGTTCCCCTGGGCAGTCACGTCAACCCCCACACTGCCGGCGGAGCGTCTGGTCGCGTTTCTCAGTGATGGGGCATTTGAGGAGCAGCGGGGCAGCGACTGGGCAAGCCGCTGGTGGCGAGCCGAGGACTGTGGCCTGGTGACCCCGGTGATGATTGCTAACGGGCGCCGCATTGATCAACGGTCAACCATCTTTCTGCAAGGAGGCACGGACTGGTTCCGGCAGCACCTGGAGCTCAATGGTTTTTACCCCATACTCATTGATGGCCGCGACCCTGTAAAGCTCCCCTATCTGATTGCCGAGACGGTCAAAGGCTATGGTTTCTATGGTGCTGGCTCAAACGCGGCGCATGGTACCCCGCTTCCGGCAATACCGAGATTTGATGAGGTCTCGCGCAGGCACTTTAACGAATCCATTGCCCGTTTGTTTGTGCCCGAGATCGAGTTTCACGGCGCCCGCGACGTGCTGGCAACTCACCGGGCAGACGATCGGCCTGCGGAAAAGGATCATCCGCTGAGTTGTCGTGACGTCAAGCTGCAAACTGTACCCGAACCGGTCTGGTTGCAAACGGCGGTATCAGAGTCGCCCATGGTTGCGATTGATCGGCAGTTTGTTGCCCTTGTAAAGGCCAACCCGGCGCTTCGTATTCGCCTGGGGAACCCGGATGAATTGCGTAGTAATCAGATGAACCAGTCGCTTGACCTTCTGAAGCATCGCACCCTGACGCCCGAGCCCGGCCTTGCGGAATCCCTTCACGGCTCGGTAATCACAGCCCTGAATGAGGAGGCCGTTGTCAGCGCCGCTCTGGGTAATAAGGGAGGTATGAATCTGGTGGTGTCCTACGAAGCGTTTGCCATGAAAATGATTGGCGCTCTTCGGCAGGAAATTATTTTTGCGCGACACTGCCCGCGTTGTCTATCCTCCCGACTGCAATAGTGCTGTGGCGTGCCTTAACGAGTGTTTTCGAACCCAGGGGCAGTTCTGGGCCATGACGGTTCCCAAGGCAAAACTGCCTGCCGTTTTTGACGGCCGTCAGGCTGTGCAATTGCTCCGGGATGGTGCCATCGCTCTTGGTGAAGCCGGTGATGTGCAGTTGATCGCTGTCGGCGCCTATCAACTCCGGGTTTGCCTTGAGGTTGCCGAAGCGCTGGCTCAGAGAGGGCTTTCGAGTGGTGTGGTCTGCCTTCTCGAGCCCGGTCGATTCCGGAGTCCCCGGGATCCAATCGAGTCAGGGCGTCAGTCTGGTAGTTCTTACAGGGCCGAGCTGTTTCCTCACGATACAAAACTCAGAGTGTTCGTGTGCCATATGCGCCCAGAGGCCTTGCTGGGACTCTGCCGTCCTCTCGATCTCGGGCCCGACCGGACGCTGGCGTTTGGCTATGAAAACCATGGTGGCACCCTGGATACATCGGGGCTGCTGCAGGCCAACAAATGTGGAGTTATTGTCAAATCTGGTGTATGACCATCAGGCAGCGTTCCTGCCAGATTGATCTTCCACCTGTATTCCATCCTGAAACTGCACGTTGTCCACGACCAGCTTCAGTTGGTCAAACCCCTTGATTCGCTTCCAGCGTTT
>NZ_JBSXOP010000068.1:0-42826 GCF_056859535.1 Marinobacter sp. L-46 | reverse complement strand
CACGGTATTGAGCAGTACATTGACTACTATAACCACCACCGGATCCGGCTGACACTCAATGGCCTGACTCCGGTGGAGTACAGAGAGCAGGCTGCCGCTGCAGCCTGATTAAACTGTCCAAGTTTTAGGGGTCACTTCATATCGGGGGTCTGACCCCGGATTGGGGAATGGGATGACCTGGTACGCGTTACAACATAAGCCTGCGCAGGGCGATCGGGCGGTTCAGCATTTGCAGAACCAGGATGTTGCCTGTTTCTACCCGAAGATTGAGGTGGAGAGGGTGAAGGGCGGCAAGCGGGCGAAGCGGCTGGAGCCGTTGTTTCCGGGGTATGTGTTTGTGAACCTGGAGCAGACGAACCCTATGTGGGCGAAGCTGCGGTCTACCCGGGGGGTGATTCGGGTGGTGAGTTTTGCCAATAAGCCGGCGGCGATTGCGGATGAGGTGATTGATCACATCAAGGCCAGCATGGATAAGGTGGCGGAGCAGGGTGGTATCAAGCCGGGGCAGGCGGTGGAGCTGGATGATGGGCCGTTTAAGGGCATCGGGGCTATTTTTCAGGCTTATGATGGGGAAGAGCGGGCGATTGTGTTGATTTCGTTTATGCAGAAGCAGCAGCGGGTTAGTGTGCCGGTTTCGGCGATTCGGGCTTAGGTGGTGATGGGCGCTGGCTCTGGAGTAGGCAGGGAGTCTGACCCGTAGGGTCAGACCCCTTTGTCAGACCCCTTTGTAGCCTGCAGGGTAAGTAGCACCTAGCTTGCGGGCTACTCAGGGGTCGGGCCCTACGTGGCCTGACCCCTCCCTTCTGAAACTCCGGGTCAGGTCCCTGGTGCATTTGGTGTAGGCAGGGAGTAGGCGCGGAGCACGGAGTAGGCAGGGAGTCTGACCCGTAGGGTCAGACCCCTTTGTCAGATTCCTTCGCAGATTCCAGTTTGCAATTTTTTACATTGTTTTTGAGGTGTAAGTCCTTGATTTTGGATAATTGGCCAAAGGTGTCACTTGCTTGTAACACCGGAACCCGTACAATCGCGCCGGTTTTCGAGTAATTCCTCATAACCCTGACAAGGAGTCAGTTGGGAAATCCTCCCTCCGGCACAGCCGCTGCCCTCTTGTCCAAACGTTGAACAAGCCTTCGTATGCCCTCAAAACACTGGACCCTGGTCGGTGGGGCGGTAGCGTGCCTGACGGCGCTTTCTTACACCGCAACTACCCACGCAGCCCCCTGGATTGAACCCGGCGACAGCCGCGCGCGTTTTGCCCTGCAGAAGCTGGCAGACCGCGGCCATTTCGACCGCACGGTATCCACCTGGCCGGTGATGTGGAGCACGGTGGCGCGAGACATCAACCCCAGCGTTACCTCAGACCCAACTGCCACCGCAGGCGCTATGGCCTATCTGAATGCCGAACAGCAGGCACAGTTCCGTTCTGGCACCAAAACTGAACTCACCCTGGCAGGCAGTACCGAGCAGCCCCTGGTACAAGGCTTCGGCAATGCGCGGCAGGAAGAAGGTCAGGCCACACTGGACTGGCAATGGCAGGGCGAACACTTTGCCATCGGCCTGTCACCCACCGTGGTGGCTAACCCCACAGACGACGAACAATACCGCTACGACGGCAGCTACCTGGCCGGTACACTTGGCAACTGGGTATTGGGCGCTGGCGCCATCGAGCGCTGGTGGGGCCCGGGCTGGCAGTCCAGCCTGATTCTCTCCAACAACGCCCGGCCCATGCCCGCCGTATGGCTCAACCGCAAGCGGGACCTGGCGCCAGGCTCCAAATGGCTCAGCTGGATCGGCCCCTGGAACCTTACCGTGTTCGCCGGCCAGTACCAGGACAAGCGCACCATCGATAACGCCAAGCTCATCGGCATGCGCTTCACCTTCCGGCCTGTGCAAGGCCTGGATATCGGCCTGTCCCGCGCCATTCAGTTTGGTGGAGAAGGGCGCCCGGAAGACTCTTCCACACTCTGGAATGCCCTCATTGGTAAAGACAACGGCCAGCTCGGCCCTGATAAAGAACCGGGCAACCAGCTGGCCAGCGTAGACGCCCGCTACGGCTTCGCATTGGGCAACCAGTCCATGGGCCTGTACGCCCAGATGATGGGCGAAGACGAAGCCGGCGCCTTCCCCGCCCGCAAATCCTGGCTGCTGGGTACAGACTGGACCACCGGTCTGTTCAACACAGACCAGCAGTGGTTCCTGGAATACACCAACACCACGGCAGACGATTTTCTTGGCGATGCCATGCCCAACGTCACCTACGAGCACAGCATCTACAATACCGGCTACCGCCACTATGGCCGCAACATGGCCAGCAGCTTTGAAAGCGATGCGGAAGCTGTCACCCTGGGCGCCTGGCAGTTCTTCGATAACGGCACCAACCTCTCTGCGTCACTCAGTTACGCCGAACTCAACGCAGATGGCCGCGCGCGTGCATCCACGCCGGACAAGGATAGTCAGTACTTTATCCCGGCCAATCGCCAGAAAACCGGCATCCTGAACCTGGGCTACAGCGCCCCGTTCCTGCAAGGCCGCCTGGCCCTGAGCGCACAGGCAACCGACAAAAAGATCGAACTCGTAACCGGCGAGCAAGACCAGTGGTCTGCAAGCGCCAGCTGGACCTACCGATTCTAACGCACCTGAAATGGAAACCTCGCACCGGATGAAATCGTTAATCACACTGGTAATGGTACTTAGCCTTGGCGGTTGCGCCATGATTCCCGGCGCCCATATACCCTCTGGCAGCTCCGGCTGGAAAGCCAGCGACGACAATCAGCCTGCAGACCTGGAAGAGATGGTTAACATTCACACCATCACCCCCAAACTGCTCCAGGAACAAATGGCAAAGCCGGAAACTACGCCGGTGTTCAACCACCAGCTGGAACTGGAAATCCAGGATTACGACTACACCGTAAACCGCGGCGACATACTCAGCATCACCGTATGGGACCACCCGGAACTCACTATTCCCGCCGGATCAGACCGCAGCCCGTCTGAAGCCGGCAACTGGGTGCACAGCGACGGCACCATCTTTTACCCCTACGTGGGCGAGATCAAAGTCGCCGGTTTGAAAGTGACCGAAATCCGCGACATCCTGCGCGAAGAACTCACCAAATACATCGCCTCGCCACAGGTAGACGTAACCGTGGCCTCGTTCCGCTCAAAGCGCGTGTACATGACAGGCGAACTGAAACAGCCCGGCACCCAGCCCATCACCAACGTACCGCTCACCCTGCTGGAAGCTGTCAGCAACGCCGGTGGCCTGACCGATACGGCCGACTGGACCAAAGTAACCCTCACCCGCAACGGCGAAACCAAACGCTACTCCCTGCGGGACCTGTACCGCCAGGGCGACACCCGGGAAAACATCCTGCTGCGCCCCAACGACATCATCCACGTAGCCCGTAACGACGCCGCCAAAATCTTTGTGCTGGGTGAAGTCGCCAAGCCGACCAGCCTGAACATTGGCCGCTCCGATATCACCCTGGCCGAGGCCCTGACCGACGCAGGCGGATTTGCCCAGGCCACCGCCGATGCCAGCGGCATCTTCGTGCTGCGCCAGGCCGCTGAAGGTAGCGACAAAATTGCCGACGTGTACCAACTGCACGCCCGCAACGCCACCGCCCTGGTGCTGGCCGACCAGTTCACCCTGCAAGCGCGGGACATCGTGTACGTAACCGCCGCGCCCATCGCTCGCTGGAACCGCTTGATCGCACAGATTCTGCCAAGCATACAGACCTTGTACTACGGCTCCATCACCCAACGTGAAATGGTCTACTAACTGCAACAACCATGTTTAACAATATCCTTGTTGTATGCGTAGGCAACATCTGCCGCAGCCCCATGGCCGAGTACCTGCTCAAAGCCAGGCTGCCGGCCGATAGCGGCAAACAGGTCCATTCCGCCGGCATCGGCGCGCTGGTGGACAAACCGGCCGACGCCACCGCGCAGGAGCTGCTGCAAGAGCAGGGCATAGACGCAAGCCCCCACCGGGCCCGGCAAGTAACACAAGAGATGCTGGCCAGGGCAGACCTGATACTGGCCATGGAAGACGGCCACCTGAAGCGCCTGCACGAAATCGCCCCGCAAATCCGCGGCCGCGCTTTTTTGCTGGGCAAATGGCAGAACAACCAGCCGGTACCAGACCCCTACCGGCAACAGCGCCCCGCTTTCGAACACGCCTACAAACTGATCGACCAAGCCTGCGACAGCTGGCTCAAATACCTGGGTAACTGAATTACATGACAGACAACACAACAACCAGCATCGCAACCCCGCAAGACGACGAAATAGACCTGCTGGCCCTGATCGGCACCCTGTGGGACGGCAAATGGCTGATTGCCGCCGTAACCGTAGTGTTCACCGCCATCGGCGTGTTCTACGCCCTGATCCAACCGCCGGTATACCGCGCCAACGCCCTGATCCAGGTAGAAGAGAAAACAGGCGGCCTGCCGGGCATGGAAGACCTGGGCGGCCTGCTGGAAACCACCTCCAACGCCAGCACTGAAATCCAACTGATCAAAAGCCGTCGGGTACTGGGCCAGGTCGTCGACAACCTGAACCTGGACATCGTCACCAGCCCGGATTATTTCCCCGTAGTAGGCGCCACCCTGGCCCGCCGCTTCGGTGGCCAACCCGGCGAACTGGCCGAACCCAAATGGGGCGAAGGCTACGCCTGGGGCGGTGAAAAACTCACCATCACCCGCATGGACGTACCGGGCGGGTCCGGCGCCTTCACACTGGTAGCCGGCAGCAACAACAGCTGGCAGCTGTTTAACGAAGACGAAGAGCTGGTACTGGAAGGCCAAACCGACACCCCGGCAGACGCCAACGGCTACGGCCTGATGGTTGCCGAACTCATTGCCCGCCCCGGCACCCGCTTCAACGTAAGCAAACGCAGCCAATACGCCGCCACCATGGACCTGCAAAGGGGCGTATCCGCTAGCGAAAAAGGCAAAGGCTCCGGCATCATCGAGCTGGCCTACGAACACACCAACCCCGCTATGGCCGAACAGGTGCTGGCCGAAGTGGGCCAGAACTACGTCCGACAGAACGTAGAACGGGCCAGCGCCGAAGCCGCCCAGTCCCTGGAATTCCTGCGAAGAACCCTGCCGGAAGTAAAGCAGGAACTGGAAGCCGCCGAAGAGAAGTTCAATAACTACCAGGTGCAGGAAGAAACCATCGACATCAGCGCCGAAGCCTCGGCAGTGCTGGAGCAGATCGTCAACCTGGAAGCCCAGATCTCTCAGCTGGAATTCCAGCGCGCCGAAATTGAACAACGCTTTCAGCCCACCCACCCGCGCTACCGGGCCTGGGCCTCGCAAATGGCGGAACTCAAAGGCCGCCGCGCCGAACTGGACGCCCGCATCGGCCGCCTGCCAGAAACCCAGCAAGAACTGGTACGCCTGCGCCGTGATGTGGAAGTCGGCAACAAAATCTACCTGCAAATGCTCTCTAACATCCAGCAACTGGACATCGCCCGCGCCGGCACCGTAGGCAACGTACGGGTAGTGGACGACGCCGTTGTAAACACCCAGGCCCCGGTAAAACCCAAGCGCGCCCTGATCGCCGCCGTAGCCCTGCTGCTGGGGGGCATGATCGGCACCGGCATCGTACTGGTACGGGCCATGCTGAACCGCGGCATCGAGAACCCGGACGACATCGAAAAGCTCGGCCTGCCGGTATACGCCACCGTGCCGCTGTCTGGCACCCAGGAACAGATGGCCAAAAAGAAACGGAGCCGCAAAGAACTCACCGCCGGAGTGCTGGCCCTGGAAAACCCCGCCGACCTGGCCGTAGAAAGCCTGCGCAGCCTGCGCACCAGCCTGCACTTCGGCATGATGGACGCCCGCAACAACATCCTGATGATCTCCGGCCCCAGCCCTGGCGTGGGCAAAACCTTTGTCTCCGTCAACCTGGCCGCCGTCATGGCCATGGCCAACCAACGGGTACTGCTGGTAGATGCTGACCTGCGCCGCGGCTTCTCCCACGATGTGTTCGGCGTAAGCAACCACAAAGGCCTGTCGGACCTTTTGGCCGGCAAAGTAACAGTAGAAGAAGCCACCGAACACAGCGGCGTAGAAGGCCTGGACTTCATCAGCCGTGGCACCGTGCCGCCCAACCCGTCTGAACTGCTGATGAGCAAACGCTTTGACGAGTTCCTGAAACAAGCCAGCGAAAACTACGACCTGGTGATTGTGGATACCCCGCCCATCCTGGCCGTGACAGATCCGGCTATCGTAGGCAAACACGCCGGCACCACCATGCTGGTAGCACGGTTTGGGGCTAACCCGGCGAAAGAGCTGGAACTGACCAAGCGGCGGCTTGAGCAGAATGGCATTGAGGTGAAGGGAGTGATTTTTAACGCCGTTGAGAAGAAAGCCTCCAACTACGGCTATGGCGGCTACGGTTACTACAACTACGCCTACAAGTCTGCGAAGTAGGGCCTAGCTGATAAGGGGCCCTTATCAGTTTTCAAGGGGACAATATAATCAATGAGTTAGCTTTTCGAATTTCCAACGTCGGAAACAGAGTTTCCAAGCTTTCTCAGAGAATCAGCACTAAAACCTATTTCCAGCTTTGGAAACTCCAGTAGCCCATTTCCAGCAATGTAAAAGCTATTTCCACGGAAAGTCCCCAATTTTGGCCGATTTTCAGTTTCCAGTACTGGAATACCCTTTTTCAAATTTGAAAATTAAGTCACCGGCGAGCGGCCCTGCATCACTCCAGTGCCATGCACCCAAGTGCCGGCAACGACTCTCAGATATCAGCAACAAACTCGAAACCAAAACACAGAGAACCCCATGACCACCCTGGAAACCACTCTCTCAAAGCTCAAAAACAAAGAAGCCATCATCGGTATCGCAGGTCTCGGCTATGTAGGTCTGCCGCTCATGCTTCGTTACACCGCTATCGGTTACAAAGTCGTGGGCATTGATATCGATACCGACAAAGTTGAATCCTTGAATGCCGGTAAAAGCTACATCGAGCACATCAACTCCGAAAGTATTGCTAAGGCTCGGGACAGCGGCTTTGAAGCCACCACCGATTTTGCCCGCGCCAGCGATTGCGATGCGCTGATTCTGTGTGTGCCTACACCCCTGAACAAATACCGCGAGCCAGACATCACCTACGTCACCAAGACGATGGACGCGCTCATGCCCCATTTGCGCAAGGGCCAGGTGATCTCGCTGGAAAGCACCACCTACCCGGGCACCACTGAAGAAGAGTTGTTGCCAAGGGCAGAAGAGGGCGGCCTGAAAGTGGGTGAGGACCTTTTCCTGGTTTACTCACCCGAACGCGAAGACCCCGGCAACCCGGATTTTGAAACCCGCACCATCCCCAAAGTAGTGGGTGGCCACACCCCGGCCTGCCTGGATGTGGGCGTGGCACTGTATGAGCCGGCAATCGATCAGGTGGTTGCTGTCAGCTCCACCAAAGCCGCAGAAATGACCAAACTGTTGGAAAACATCCATCGCGCGGTCAACATTGGCCTGGTCAATGAAATGAAAGTTGTAGCCGATCGCATGGGCATCGACATCTTCGAAGTGGTCGACGCCGCCAAAACCAAACCCTTCGGTTTCACTGCCTACTACCCAGGACCAGGGCTGGGCGGCCACTGCATTCCCATTGACCCGTTCTACCTCACTTGGAAAGCCCGCGAATACGGCCTGCACACGCGCTTTATCGAGCTCTCCGGCGAAGTAAACCGTGGCATGCCGGAATACGTGGTTGGCAAACTCATGGACGGTCTGAACGATGCCGGGAAGGCCTTGAAGAGCAGCCGTGTACTGGTACTGGGCATCGCCTACAAGAAAAACGTGGACGACATGCGAGAATCACCCTCGGTGGAAATCATGGAAATGATCGAAGCCAAAGGCGCAAACGTGGCCTATTCAGACCCCCATGTACCCAAATTCCCGAAAATGCGCGAGCATAGCTTCAGCCTGTCTAGCGAGCCGTTAACGGCCGAAAACCTCGCCAGCTTTGACGCTGTAGTTCTTGCCACCGACCACGACCGCTTCGATTACGAGCTGATCAAACAAAACGCCAAGCTCATCATCGACAGCCGCGGCAAATACCGCGCACCGGCCGCCCACATCGTCAAAGCGTAAGTACAGGATTCAGAACCATGAAAAACTTCGCACTCATCGGCGCTGCCGGCTACATCGCCCCGCGCCACATGAAAGCCATCAATGAAACCGGGAATCACTTGAGCGTGGCCTATGACACGAACGACTCCGTTGGCATCATCGACAGCATCTCGCCCAACAGCGAGTTCTTCACCGAGTTCGAACGCTTCCAGGAACACGCCTGGCAGCTCAAGCGCAACCCGGAAACCGCGCTGGACTACGTAGCCGTCTGCTCACCCAACTACCTGCACCACCCGCACATTGCCGCCGGCCTGCGTTTGGGGTGTGACGTCATCTGCGAAAAGCCCCTGGTGCCCACGCCAGCTATGTTGGATGAACTCGCCAAGGTCGAAAAAGAAACCGGCCAGCGCGTTTACAACATCCTCCAGCTACGCCACCACCAGGCCATTCAGGAACTGAAAGAAAAAGTCGCTAACGAGCAGAAAGATGGCAAGCACCAGGTAGACCTTACCTACATCACGTCACGCGGCAAGTGGTACATGGAGAGCTGGAAAGGCGACCCGCGTAAATCCTTCGGCGTGGCCACCAACATCGGCGTTCACTTCTTCGACATGCTGCACTTCATCTTCGGCAATCTGCAGAAGAACGTGCTGCACTACGCGGACGACTACAAAGCGGCCGGTTACCTGGAATACGAAAAAGCCCGCGTACCCTGGTTCCTCTCCATCGACGCCAACGACCTGCCGGAAGAAGTGAAGGGCAAACAAACCACCTTCCGAAACATCAGCTGCGACGGAGAACAGGTGGAATTCTCCAAAGGCTTCACAGACCTGCACACCATCAGCTACCAGGAAATCCTCGCCGGCCGAGGCTACGGCATCGAAGACGCACGCCACTGCGTGGAAACCGTGCACCACATCCGCACCGCCAAACCCGAAACCCCGGCGGAAGGCGAAGCGCATCCATTCCTGGCAAAATTAATTAAATAGCCACGAAATCCACTGAATACACGGAAAGAAGAAAGATCTGCCAGGAAATCCACAAAACCCACGAAAATATCAGTAAGTCATTTTTTCGTGTTCTTTAGTGGATTTAGTGGCTAAACAATTAGTGTTTTTCCTTTCCGTGTTCTTCCGTGGTTTCCGTGGCAAAAAAGGAGTTTTTATGCCCGTAAAAATCCACCCAAGTGCAATCGTAGACGAAGGCGCCCAGATCGGCGAAGGCTCCCGCGTATGGCACTTCGTGCACGTATGCGGCGGCGCCAAAATCGGCAAAAACGTCTCCATGGGCCAAGGTGTATTCGTAGGTAACAAAGTCACCATCGGCGACAACTGCAAAATCCAGAATAACGTCTCCGTGTACGACAACGTACACCTCGAAGAAGGCGTGTTCTGCGGCCCCAGCATGGTGTTCACCAACGTCTACAACCCCCGCTCACTCATCGAGCGCAAAGACGAGTACATAGATACCTTGGTGAAAAAAGGTGCCTCCCTGGGCGCTAACTGTACCCTGGTATGCGGCGTAACCATCGGCGAATACGCCTTCGTGGGCGCCGGCGCAGTGGTTAACAAAGATGTACCAGCCTACGCCCTCATGGTAGGCGTGCCCGCCAAACAAATCGGCTGGATGAGCGAATTCGGCGAACAGTTGGACTTGCCCCTAATTGGTGAAGCCGAAACCAAGTGTGAGCACACCGGCGCTAAATACATACTCCAAGGCAAAAAAGTCACAAAGAAATAATCTTTCTTCTTGTTCTTTGTTCGTGTTTTTTCGTGGTTTTAGTGGCTAAGAATATCTTTTAATCTTTTTCTTTCAGTGTTCTTCCGTGGATTCCGTGGCAAAAAAGGCTCTTAAAACATGCAGTTCATAGACTTGGCAGCACAACAAGCCAGAATCAAAGACAAAATCGACGCAAACATCCAGAAAGTCCTAGCCCACGGCAAATACATCCTGGGCCCGGAAGTGACTGAGCTGGAAGAAAAACTCGCTGCCTACACCGGCGCGAAGTACTGCATCACCTGCGGCAACGGCACAGACGCCTTGCAAATTGCCCAGATGGCCGTAGGCGTAGGCCCCGGCGACGAAGTGATCGTACCCGGCTTCAGCTATATTGCTACGGCTGAAACTCCTGCTGTGCTGGGCGCTAAACCGGTTTATGTAGACATAGACCCGAAAACCTACAACATGAACCCGGCCTTGCTGGAAGCGGCGATTACCCCCCGTACTAAAGCCATTATCCCCGTGTCCCTCTACGGCCAGTGCGCAGACTTCGACACCATTAACGCCATTGCCCAAAAGCACGGAATTCCGGTGATTGAAGATGGCGCCCAAAGCTTCGGTGCCAGCTATAAAGGCAAAAAATCCTGCAACCTCACCACCATTGGTTGTACGAGCTTCTTCCCCAGCAAGCCCCTTGGCTGCTACGGCGACGGCGGTGCCATATTCACCAACGATGAAGAACTCGCCACCGTACTGCGCCAGATTGCCCGCCATGGGCAGGACAGGCGGTACCATCACCTGCGCGTGGGGGTAAACAGCCGACTGGATACCCTGCAAGCAGCCATTCTGTTGCCAAAGCTGGAGCTGCTGGGCGAAGAAATTGAGCTACGTAACCGGGTTGCCCGGAACTATACTCGCCTGTTGAACGAAGCTGGGATTAACACCACGCCAGTTATTGAAGACCACAACACTTCCGCCTGGGCACAGTACACCATTCAGGTAGACGACCGTGAAGAAGTACAGGCGAGGCTTAAAGAAGCAGATATTCCCACAGCGGTGCATTACCCCATACCGCTGAACAAGCAGCCTGCAGTGAAGGATGATTCAGCTAAGTTGCCGGTGGGTGATGAAGCGGCTGAGCGCGTGATGAGTTTGGCGATGCATCCTTATATTACGGTAGATGATCAGTCAGGCCTGGCCCAGTTGTTGATTCAAAAATGAACGAGGAAATTGTTCCTACCTTGCCCATAGACGAATGCGACGTTTTTAAAAGAGTTTCTAGTCTAAACGCGGAATTGGGGTGGGCGTGTTAGTTAAATTAAAAGGCAGCACATTCCTGGCCGGGTCTGCTGTCTATCTTTTCTCGAATGTTCTGAACGCCGCCATCCCTTTCGCATTGCTTCCGGTACTGACGCGATATCTAACCCCGGAAGAGTACGGCGAAGTGGCAATGTTCCAAACCCTGTTAGGGGCACTGATGGCGTTTATCGGCCTTAGTCTACATGGCGCGGCAGGCCGAAAATTCTACGACGGGAATCTGGGGGAAAGCGATTTAAAAGAGTTCATCGGCTCTTGTCTACAGATCCTTGCAATAACTACAGCGCTTACCACTGCTGTGCTGCTCACGTTTCAAGGCCAGTTTTCTCAATGGTTAGGCCTGGATCAGAAATGGGTCCTGTTAGCGGCTCTGGTAACCGCCGGCAATGTAATTGCTCAAATTAGGTTGGGGCAGTGGCAGGTACGCAAAAAAGCCAAATCTTATGGAGCGCTCCAAGTCTCCATAAGTTTGCTAAATGTAGGGTTATCGTTAGCGTTAGTTGTGGTCTTTTTGCAGGGATCTGACGGTCGAATTGTGGGGCAGGGCGTGGCTGTAGCCATATTCGCTGTGCTTGCATTGTGGCTGTTAAAACGAGACAACCTGTTAAAGTTCACAATCTGGCGCCCTGACTACGTAAAAGAGGCCTTGAAATTCGGTGTCCCGCTGATCCCACACGTCGGCGGTATGTTCCTTTTAACGACCGTTGACCGTTTTGTGATCAACTCAGAGCTTGGCTTGGCTCAGGCTGGAATCTACATGGTGGCCGTGCAGTTTGGCATGGCTCTGTCTCTGGTTTTTGACGCGGTGAACAAGGCCTACGTCCCGTGGCTTTTCGAAAGGCTAAAGCGTGATAACGAAGACGAAAAGCAGCAGATAGTACGCTACACCTATGCTTGGTTTGTTTTCATTCTGGCGGGAGCTGCTCTCTCGTTCATAGTGGGGCCTTGGTTAATTGTTTTTGTGGCTGGCGATCAGTACGCGAAAGCGGGTGAAGTTATTGGTTGGTTAGTTCTAGGTCAGGTGTTTAATGGTATGTACCTGATGGTCACTAATTTCATATTTTTCTCAAAGCGCACAGGGCTTTTGTCTGTAGCGAGTATAACCGCAGGCGTTATCAATCTGGGCCTTTTAATCATTTTAGTTCGCTATCTTGGCATACAAGGGGCAGCTTACGCCTTCTGCGCATCGATGGCTCTCCGCTTTCTTCTCTCTTGGTGGGTCGCACAAAGAAGACATGCGATGCCTTGGTTTTCATTCAAATTTTGATGGAAATAAAAATGAACTCGGTTTTACAACTGATCGGCAGAGATAAAGAACTTTTTTCGGCCGATATCCAAAACAGCGAAGCAAAACTAACCGAGATCGTTAGTTCCTCCCGCTTCCTGGTCCTAGGCGGAGCCGGCTCCATAGGCCAGGCCGTCACCAAAGAAATCTTCAAGCGCAACCCCGCTAAACTCCACGTAGTCGACATCAGCGAAAACAACCTGGTAGAGCTGGTCCGCGATATCCGAAGCAGCTTCGGTTACATCCCAGGGGACTTCCAAACCTTCGCTTTGGATATCGGATCGGTCGAATACGACGCCTTTTTCAAGGCCGACGGCGGCTACGATTACATCCTCAACCTCTCCGCCCTCAAACACGTGCGCAGCGAGAAGGACCCTTACACGCTCATGCGCATGGTGGACGTAAACGTTTTCAACACCGACAAAACCGTTCGCCAAGCCGCAGAGGCTGGCGCAACTAAATATTTTTGCGTGTCTACCGACAAGGCAGCAAACCCGGTAAACATGATGGGCGCCTCCAAGCGGATTATGGAGATGTTCCTCATGCGCAGAAGCCTGCAAATGGACATTTCCACCGCCCGGTTTGCCAACGTGGCCTTCTCTGATGGCTCCTTGCTGCACGGGTTTAATCAGCGCCTGGAAAAGCGCCAGCCGATTGTAGCGCCCAACGATGTTCGCCGTTACTTCGTGACTCCGAAAGAATCCGGCGAGCTGTGCCTGATGTCCTGCATTTTTGGCGACAACCGGGACATTTTCTTCCCAAAACTCAGCGAGAAGCTCCACCTGATCTCCTTTGCTGATATCGCCGTGAAATATCTGGCGGAGAAGGGCTACGAGCCTGTTCTGTGCAATGATGAGGATGAGGCCCGGGAACTGGCGAAAACGCTCCCCGAGCAAGGAAAGTGGCCATGCCTGTTCACCTCCAGCGATACCACCGGCGAGAAAGACTTTGAAGAATTCTTCACCGACCAGGAAACGCTGGATATGGATCGCTTCGAGAACTTGGGCATTATCAAGAACGAGGCCAACTATAATGAGCAGTTGTTGGCGGAGTTTGAAGAACGGATTGCTGTGATGAAGGCAAACCTGGCCTGGAGCAAGCAGGACCTGGTTGACCTGTTCTACCGCATGATTCCGGATTTCGGACACAAAGAAACCGGCAAATATCTCGACAGCAAAATGTGAGGCAGCTTTGAGCGACCAACTGATTCGGTTTGTCAGAGACTATTTCGAAACAACAGAATTCATTCCGCTTCACGCCCCGGTATTTCCCGGCCGCGAGAAGGAATACGTGGCCGACACCATAGAGTCGACTTTTGTATCCAGCGTGGGTGGATACGTGGACCGATTCGAGCAGGATATGGCCAGTTATACCGGCTCGCCCAAGGCCGTCGCCACGGTAAATGGGACTGCAGCCCTCCACATTGCCTTGAAGCTTGCAGGAGTAGAGGCGGGCGACCTGGTGATTACTCAGCCGCTCACCTTTGTTGCCACCTGTAATGCCATCGCTTACTGCAACGCCGAGCCCTTGTTTATTGATGTGGACCAAGGAACTTTGGGGTTGTCTGCTAAGGCGTTGGAAGCCTGGCTGGAAGAAAATGCTAAGGTTGATGCAGAAGGCGTGTGCCGAGCTAGCGAGGACGGTAAAGCAATTCGTGCGTGTGTCCCTATGCATACCTTTGGCCACCCGGCGGATCTTGATGGCTTGTGTGAAGTTACCCAACGCTGGAACATTGCGCTGGTAGAGGACGCCGCAGAGTCACTGGGCAGCTTCTATAAAGGCCAGCACACAGGTACTTTCGGCGCCACGGGTACGCTCAGTTTCAATGGCAACAAGATTATGACCACCGGTGGCGGGGGGATGATTCTGGCGAGTGAGGCAACGGCAGCAAGAGCCAAGCACCTCACCACCACAGCCAAAAAGCCGCACACTTATGAATACATTCACGATGAGCTGGGGTACAACTACCGCTTGCCAAATCTGAACGCGGCGCTGGGCTGCGCTCAACTTGAGCAACTGGAGGCGTTCATTCAAGCGAAGCGTGCGCTTGCCAGTAGTTATGAAGCATTCTTCAGTGGCTCTTCACTGCAATTTATTACCGAGCCACCTGAATGTCGTTCCAACTACTGGTTGAATGGTGTTATCTGTGAGGCCAAAAAACAGCGGGATGAGCTGTTGGACTGCACCAACAGTCAAGGCGTGATGACACGCCCCATTTGGGCATTGATGAATCATCTCCCCATGTACCAACGTTGCCGTCGTGGTGATTTGACTACCGCTGAGTGGTTGGAAGAGCGGGTTGTGAATTTGCCGAGTAGTGTACTGGCGAGGCCTTCATGAGGGAGCGCATTGGAATATTTGGAACCTCTGGTATGGCCCGGGAGGCTGGCGATGTCGCCTGGGCCGTTGGGCTTGAGCCATTTTATATTGCCCGGGACGATCAGGAGCTTAAAAAGTGGTCTGGCGTCGACGAGGTTATCCTTGAATCAGAAATTGACAAAGTCGCGCATCACAGCTTTGTGATCGGGATTGGTGACAACATTATCCGGCACAAAATTGCCTCACGTTTTTCGGAAATGTTGCGCTTTTCTAACCTGATTCATCCCAGTGCGACCTTCGGCTATAAACAAAGAGAGGTTGTCGATACAGGGCGGGGAGTCATTATTGCGGCAGGCGCTCGCCTGACCAGCAATATATCCATGGGCAATTTTGTTCTCGTTAACCAGAATGCCACCATTGCTCACGACTGCATTATCGAGTCGTTTGTTCATGTTGCTCCCGGAGCCAATATCTCAGGCAATGTTCACTTGGAAGAGGGGGCTTGGGTCGGAGCCGGAGCAGTGATTAATCAAGGAAATGACATAGAAAAGCGAGTGGTTGGTAGGAATGCCATGGTGGGGTCTGGCGCTGTTGTGATCGCAGACTGCGAGCCCGAGACTGTATACGCTGGAGTGCCGGCTAAGAGGTTGAAATGAAAACGTTGGTAATAGCAGAGGCGGGTGTCAATCATAATGGCGACATGGCACTGGCAAAACAGTTAATTGCTGTGGCAGCGGATGCGGGCGCGGATTTTGTCAAGTTTCAGACGTTTATCGCCGAAAACATTGTTTCTCAGTCAGCACCAAAAGCTGACTATCAAAAAGGAACGACCGATCCTGAAGAATCCCAGCGGGAGATGATTCGAAAGCTTGAATTAACACGCGAGGATCACCTTGAGCTGATTGGTGAGTGCAGAAAACAGGGTATTGGTTTTTTTTCCACGGCGTTTGATAGAGACAGCATCAATCTCCTCGAAAATATTGGTGCTTTAGATTTTGTGAAAATTCCTTCGGGCGAGCTTACCAATTTACCATATCTCCGATATTTGACACGGCATGGCAAGCCTGTGCTTCTTTCAACTGGGATGGCAGCGCTCGGTGAAATTGAAGCTGCAATCGAAGCCATTGAAAACGCAGGAACTCCTCGCGAAAAGATAACCGTGTTGCACTGCACTACGGAGTACCCAACCCCCATGGATGAAGTGAATCTCAATGCCATGGTGAATATGGGAAAGGCTTTCGGCGTGTCTGTCGGTTATTCAGACCATACCCCGGGCATCGAAGTCCCGATTGCTGCTGTTGCCCTCGGGGCAACGGTTATTGAAAAGCACTTCACCTTGGATCGATCCCTGCCGGGACCGGATCATCGGGCCAGCTTGGAGCCTGACGAGCTCAAAGCCATGGTTTCAGGAATCCGTAATATTGAAAAGGCAATGGGGGATGGCGTTAAACGCCCGGGGCCAAGTGAGCTGAAGAATAAGCCCATTGCCCGAAAATCGCTGGTGGCAGCGTGTCCGATCCAGGCAGGGGAGCCATTCACTGAAGCGAATTTGATGGCTAAAAGGCCGGGGACAGGTATCTCTCCAATGCGGTGGGATGAGGTAATTGGCCGGCAGGCACCGCGTGATTTCGCTCCAGACGAGTTGATAGAGCTATGACTCGCAAGATTTGTGTAGTTACGGGAACAAGGGCGGAATTCGGCCTTTTGCGATGGCTAATGGATGAAATTGCGCAACATGCCCGGCTTGAATTACAGGTAGCTGTAACCGGGATGCATCTTTCGCCAGAATTTGGCTCCACGTATCAAGAGATCGAGGGTGCGGGATTTACCATCGACGCAAAAGTCGAAATGCTGCTCAGTGCGGACAGCGATACCGCTGTCACCAAGTCCATGGGGCTGGGAGTGATTGGGTTCGCTGATACTTATGAACGCCTCCAGCCCGACATGGTTGTTGTGTTGGGGGATCGCTTTGAAATATTTGCGGCCACCTCGGCAGCGTTGATTGCTGGTGTCCCTGTAGCGCACCTGCACGGTGGCGAAACGACAGAGGGTGCTTTTGATGAGGCTATCCGGCATTCGATTACCAAAATGTCTCACCTCCACTTCGTCGCCACAGAAGAGTACAAGAACCGGGTTGTCCAGTTGGGAGAATCTCCCGAGCGAGTCTTCAACGTTGGCGGAATGGGTATAGACGCCATCAAGCGCATCCGATTGCTCGACCGTGAAGCGCTGGAAGAATCCATGGATGTTCGGTTTGGAGATAAGAATCTCTTAATCACCTTCCACCCGGTTACTTTGGAAGGCAAGGGAAGCTCGACTGAGCAAATGCAGGCGCTGCTCGATGCCGTGGCCGAGTTGGGCGATACCCATCTGATTTTCACCATGCCCAATGCGGATACCGGTGGGCGAGAGTTGACGCGCATGGTCCGCGAATTTGTGGATGGCCGAGACAACGCCAGCGTATACAGTTCCCTTGGGCAGCTGCGTTATTTTTCCTGCCTGGCACAGGTTGATGGCGTTATTGGCAACTCATCAAGTGGCCTGTTAGAGGCGCCAGCATTCCAAATTGGAACGGTGAACATTGGCGACCGCCAAAAAGGCCGCTTGAAAGCCAAGAGCGTAATTGATTGTGAGCCCTCGAAGGCTGCGATCTCGGGGGCGATCAATAAGCTCTACAGTCCTCAGTTTAAGAATTCTCTGCAAGTGGTGTCGAATCCTTATGGTAATGGTGGAGCGAGTAAATCCATTGTTAAGGTTCTTGCAGAGCAACCTCTTGATGGTTTGTTGAAAAAGTCGTTCTACAATCTCCAAGTTCCTGGAATGTAACAATAAGTTGGATCCGTGATGAAACAATGGCGTAACGCCCTGGTTAACTGTGATGCTAGTCTGGAACAGGCCATCGAAGTGCTTGATAAAGCGGCATTGCGTATTGCTCTGATCGTTGATGAGGCGGGCACTTTGCTGGGTACGCTGACCGATGGCGATGTTCGCCGGGCTCTACTCCGGCATCTGCCGCTGGATACGCCTGTCCACGAGGTGATGAATGCCAACCCAAAGACAGCTGGAGAAGACTGGACGGAGAGCCGCATTCTGGTCGTGATGGAGCAGTACGAAGTGCTGCAGTTGCCACTTGTGGACAGTAACCAAAAGATTGTTGGTCTCGCCAATCTGCACGACTTACTCAACAAGCATCGCCATGACAACCCGGTATTTCTCATGGCAGGTGGTTTTGGTACCCGCTTGCGGCCGTTGACTAACAATTGCCCAAAGCCCATGTTAAAAGTGGGTGATAAGCCGATTTTGGAACAAATTCTACAGAACTTTGTGGATGCCGGTTTTCATCGGTTCTATATATCGACTCATTACATGCCAGAGGTTATTCGAGACTACTTTGGCAATGGGGAAAAGTGGGGGGTGTCGATAACCTATATTCACGAAGATGAACCGTTGGGTACCGGTGGTGCTCTGGGGCTTCTGCCGCATGATGAGATCGATCAGCCCCTATTCATGATGAATGGTGATTTGCTCACCTCGCTGAACATTCATAGTTTTCTGGAATTCCACGAGAATCACAACAGTGTTGCCACCATGTGTGTTCGTGAGTATGAACACCAGGTTCCTTACGGCGTGATCACCAGTGAAGGGGCACAGATCAAGTCCATGGTTGAGAAGCCCGTACACAAGTTTTTTGTGAACGCCGGCATTTACCTCCTCAACCCGGAATTGGTGAAGAGCGTAAAGCATGGAATGAGAGTTGATATGCCAACGTTGCTTGAGCAGCAGATCGATGCTGGAAAGCCCGTGAATATGTTCCCAATACATGAGTATTGGCTTGATATTGGTCGGATGGACGACTTCCAGCGCGCCCAGAATGAAGTGGAGGGCACGGTCAATGGCTGATTGTGGCGAGTTGCTCATAGTGATCCCCGCGAGGGGCGGCAGTAAACGACTCCCTCGGAAGAACGTGCTTCCACTGGCTGGAAAGCCTTTGATTTGTTGGACGATTGAATCTGCTTTACAGACTGGCTTGAAGGCGCGGATTCTTGTTACGAGTGATGACGAAGAGATATTGAATATTGCTAATCGCTATAAGAACCAAGGTGTAATTGCTCATAAACGTCCTGAAACTCTCGCGACTGACACAGCGACGACTGTCGATACTTTGATTGAGGCTGTTGAATCTGAGCAGAAAGCGGGCCATGCGCCGGATGCTTTGGTTCTTTTGCAACCAACTTCGCCACTTCGCATATCCAGGGATGTCTTGGAGGCGGTGCACATATTTGAGCGAGGAGGCTGTAAGGATACTGTCGTTAGTGTGTGCGAAGTTAACCACCCTACCGCCTGGGTTGGAGTGGTTGGGAGTGAGGGCCGATTTAATGGTGTCGATTTATCTGGCAAACGGTCTCAGGATTACCAAAAAGAGTATCGATTGAACGGAGCGGTTTACGTTGTTCGAACGGATCTTTTGCTGAATAGTTGTTCGCTGTTTACAAATAGTTTGAGGGCCTCCGTGATGCCGAGGGCGCGCTCTTTTGATATTGATGAAAAGGATGACTTTCGAATCTGTGAGGTTTTCGCTGGGGATTTAACAGGAGAATGAACAGACTCTTGGACTTCCTCCGATACCCATGATATATCCCAGCCTCAAACGGAGGCCATCTCAAAGGCCTCCGGGGTGACGCCACCCAGGTGGGTATGACTTCGGGCTCGGTTATAAAAGACTTCGATGTAGTCGAACATATCTGCTTTGGCCAGGTCAGGGTTTTGTAAATCCGTTTCCAAACGTGTTCATTCCTCAGGTTGCTGAAAAAGGACTCAGCCACCGCGTTATCTCAACAATTACCCCGCCGGCTCATGCTGGGGTCCAAGTTGTGGGCGCGACAGAACCGGTGCCAGTCATCGCTCCCGTATTGTGAGCCTTGGTCTGAGTGGACCGGGCCCTTTTCCTTCGGCCGCCGTCGCCAAACGGCCACCAGCAGCGCGCCCACCACCAGGCTACGTTGCAGGGTGGTTTTCATGGACCAGTCAATACACGACTTGAGAACAGGTTTACAACCACCGCGAGATACAACCAACCTTGCCGGTTGCGGAGGTAGGTGATGTCGGCCACCTATCGCTAATTGGGTTGGGGTTGCCGGGGTTCGAATTCCCTGTTGAGATGGTTGGGAGCCACGTGGATTGGCTTACCGTCTTACTAGCCTTTGTGGCGGTTCTTGTACCCCCGCTGGGCGCGGATGCCCTCTACCTGCATGAGGCGATGCACTCGGTTCTTACTGCATTGCTTCCGAAGATCTTTCAGGTCCAGGGTGATGTTCCGGTAACCGTAAACACAGCCACTCTCCAGCCAGGCCTGCTTGATCAATCCGACAAGCCTGCGGTTGGCTTTCGCAGGAGGACTTTCCGGGGTGTGGAGCCAAGCATAAAAACCACTGAAATGGACCTTGAGTAAGCGGCACATGGCCCGGACTCGGAATTGCCTCTGGTGAGCCCTGATGAAGCGATACTTTCCTCGGGCTCCTTGCCAACGAACGCCGCCTTTTTTAATATGCCGAGCTCCTCCGTCACTCGGCGCAACTTGGTCCGCAGCTGGCGAAGCTGATCCTGCTGGTCGTTGATCTGTTTGTGCTGGCTTTCGGGATCGCCGTAGAGCTTGATCCATTTGTACAGGCTGCCAAAGATGATCCGCAGCCTCCGGCATACGTCAGCCATCTTATACCCCTTGTCGGTGACCTGTATCACTGCCTCGATTTTGAATTCTTCGGAGTACCGTTTTGCGCTCATCATCAACACCTGTAGACGTGAATAGACATTCGCTGCTTACAGATAGTTTGCGGGCATCTCTGATGCCTAGGAAGCGATCTTTTGATGTTGATGAGAAAGTCGACTTTCGTGTTGGTAAAGGGTAAGTATATTTATATATACTGTTCATTTCTGATTTTCCAATGAACATGTTGTTATAATTTAACTGTCAAGAGTCAAAATTTTTACAAAACAAGCTATATGTGTTGTTTTTTCCGGTGCTCAAAATGCTAATTTTTTTTATCTTTCTTTATTTTCATTTTACAAAGTGGTGATGGTGTAATGGGGGGGGTCTACTACACACTAGTGTTTTTCTTAGCAATGTTTTATGTTGTTTTTTCTGGTCGCTGCGGGATTAGGTTGTATAGCTTCTCAAATATGTTTTTTATTCTCGTGTTCCTTATGGTCGGCTTGCCTGGTTACTACGTCAGCGAAGGAACCATAGACAGCTTAGTAGAAAGGAGAGCTTCTGGTGGAATGAATTGGCAGTTGTATTGGATTTATTTATATAGTTTTTTTTCCGCTGTCTTTGGTTTGATGCTGGGTAGCCTTGCTATAAGAAATCGCTACATTCACCTTAAGAAGAGGAAAAAAATTAATTTAAGGCTTCAAGTTTTTTTATTGGCTTCGTTAGTTTACTCAATTTTATACTTTGTTTGGTTGCCATATATTCCTATCGCTCATATTTTTGCTGGTGGAAGCGTAGTCGAAGCTGTAATTCAGCGTCTTCATATTACTCACGGCTTGGCATCTCTTGAGCCGCCATTCCTTTTTAGGTTTTGGCGAAATGTCCTTCAATACTTTTTACCCATCGCATTTCTGATTTTGCTGGCGAGAAGGCGGTATTTCACTAAATCACGTACAAATATTATTCTTATTTTTGCTCTTTTTTTGTACATTTCTTTTTGCTTAACTTTTACGCTTGAGAAGGCTTCTTTTGTCTATTTTTTGGTCTCAATATTCTTTGTTTTATCTATGGTAGAGCGAGACAAAATTTTAAATTACAAGGGCATTCTTGGTATCTTTAATGGTAAGCTTCTAGTTATCTTTACCTTCTCACTTTTGGCTCTGATGGTATTCTATGAGAAGTTTATGGGCGATTCTGATATAACCTATATATTTTCTAGAATATTTCGGCAAACTGCGTCTAATTATTTGCAGATGCAGTATTTTGATGAGCTAGGAGCGCTTGGGATTTCGGGACTAGATTCGAAGTTGTTGAATTTTTTTGGAGGAGAGAGCCGATCAATTAATTTTAGTAAGATGGCAATAGAAGAGATGTACCCGGCGAACCGAGCGGAGGATGTAAGTGGCGCTGCCGGAGGAATGTTTGGGACAAATTTAATCTTCATATTTGGGTATTATGGTGCCCCGTTAATTTTTCTATATTGTCTCGCACTTGGTGCCCTTGATAAGATTTTTATTAACAGTGTTTTGTTTCAAAAAAGTGAGGAGCTTAAGATAATATTAGTGGCTTTTTACTCTGTTTTTGTGGTTTGGTATTCCATGCGGGCCATGAGCTCCCCTTTAACGATTTTTTCTGTTGATTACTTTTTAAATCCGTCATTTATTATACTTTTGTTGACTCTTTACTTCTTTTCCTATTTTGGTCTTTCGAGGTACAAATGAGTTTCGATTTTATCAAGTTTCTCTATATTAGGGCTTTTCCAAAATATTCAGAGTGCGAAGTGCTTTTTGTAAGGCATGATAACAATTGTGGCTATAAGTATGAGGGCAAGAAATATTCGCCTCTTATTGATTCTATTGCTGAAGTTTGTGATCACTTAGGTATAAGGTTCTTGATGCTTGCTAAAAACTATAGTAAGGCTTATGGTGATCGCGCTGCCAATAGTCCCTACTGTTACAATCTCTATTTTCTTTTGGATAGAATATGCATCGAGTTTTTTCGCTATTTCGTGAATAAGAAAGATTTCTTTCGTTTAAATAAAAGGTTAAGAGTAAGGCGTTGGGAGAAGGTGCTTAAAGCTTCGAACCCTTATTGTGTCATAGCAATTCAGCCTGATAAATATTTATGCCTAGCCGGCCACAGGTTAGGTGTAAAAGTATATGATTTTCAGCATGGGGTGATTTCGTCTAGCCACAATTGGTACGGGCAGTTTAAAAAAATGGATTTTGATAAAAATGAGATGCCATATGGGGTTATATGCTGGGATGATTCCGCCTTTGAGTATATAAAAAATTTAAGCTCTGAAAAAAATATTAAATCTTACAAGGTGAGTAATCCCTGGATTTTGCGTTTTTGTAATCCGTCTTCCAATGATGATTTGGTTAATGATGCAAAATCAGCACTCCCAAATATTAGTGCGCACAAGAATATTGTTGTTGTTAGTTTGCAGTGGGGGTTACGGGAAACTTATTACAGCGGTGAGAAGTTTAATGGTTTGATGTGTCAGGCTCTTGTTGATGTAATTAATGAATCGCAAAAAGATATTCTGTGGTATTTGAGGTTGCATCCAGTACAAATGGACTCAGCGAACATTAAAGAAGTCGATGAACAGTTAATGGGGATGTTTGGCACTAAAGAAAATGTTTTTTGGAGATCTCCAAGTATTGCTCCCTTGCCAGCCGTTTTGAGTTCGGCTTCCTTGCACATTACCGATATGAGTTCTGTAGTTATAGAGGCATCAATGTTTGGGGTAAGATCAGCAATACTTAGTCCTCATGTTGTTAAAGGTGGTTTGTTGGGAGATCTTTTTGAGTCTGAAAGAAGCTCAGGCATTGCGTCGACAATTGAACAAAATCCCGAAAAAATCAAGAGATGGATTGAAGGTTCATTGGCAGAAAAACCAAGGCGGACGCCTTACCTAAACTCCAGGCATTTGATTCACTTCCTTAATGAAAATTGCCGAGGTTCTTATGACAAAAATAGTTGACTACGGGATGGGGAATTGTGGTTCAATTAAAAATATGTTTCGTTATCTAGGGAGACTCTGAATAAGTCCCCAAAATCAGCGATAATACGGCCATCGTCAACCGCATAGGATCGTTGCCACCATGGATCAGATCACCTTCTCCGAAGCCGAATACCAGACCAAAAAGCGCAAAACCCGCCGCGAGATCTTTCTGGAACGGATGGACAAGCTGATTCCGTGGAAGCAGTTGGAAAAGAAGGTAGCCCGTTATTACCCCAAGGGCCAGAACGGGCGGCCTCCCTATCCTTTGTCTGCCATGCTGCGCGTTCACTGCATGCAGTTGTTCTATAACCTCAGCGATCCGGCCATGGAAGACGCATTGTACGAGATCGAATCCATGCGCCAGTTCGCTGGCCTCAAGCTTGATCGTCTGCCCGACGAAACCACGATCCTTAAGTTCCGCCACTTTCTGGAGCAGCATGGTCTCGGCAAGGTGCTGTTCAAAGAAGTGAACAAGCACCTGGAGAAAAACGGCCTGATGCTGCGTGAAGGCAGCATTGTTGATGCCACCATCATCTCTGCACCCAGCTCCACAAAGAACAGTTCTGGCAAGCGCGATCCGGAGATGCACCAAACCCGAAAGGGCAACGAATGGCACTTCGGCATGAAGATGCACATTGGTGTCGACGACACGCTGGGCCTGATCCACAGCATCGATACCACCGCAGCCAACGTTCATGACATTGTGCCCTCCGGAAAATTGCTGCACGGCGAAGAACGTCGAGTCTTTGGTGATGCCGGCTACCTCGGCATACAAAAGCGAGGCGAGCACAAGCACCGAAAAAATGTGTCTTGGTTCATCGCCAAGCGCCCGGGTTCACGGAAAACCCTGGATGCTGACAAGCTGAAAGCCGAGAAACTCAAAGCCAGCATCCGCTCAAAAGTGGAACATCCGTTCCGGTACATCAAGCAGGTGTTCGGCTACAACAAGGTTCGCTACCGCGGTCTGTCGAAAAACAGCAACCGGCTGCACTTGTTGGCCGCGTTCAGCAATCTGCTGATCGGTGAAAAATACCTGCTGGCGTAGGGCCAGTGCGCCTGTTTTCCGCCAAAATGGCGGGAAACGGGCAGAAAACATACAAATAAATGGGGAGTTGCGTCTGATTTTTCCGTTTTCTGCTGGCTCAAACGGATGCTGGTGAAAATCGACGGTTATTCAGACCTTCCATAACAAAATAAATTATGTGATTAGTGGTGGCAATATTGCGACCGAGTGCGTTTTCCCTAAAAGCTGGCATCATGCCGCAAAGGATGCAATTAACATGAAAGCGATTCATAAAAGATTTGGTCAACTTCCGTTAAAGGATTACAAAACCATTAGTTTCTTTCAATACTACTTTTATTATCCGTTTATTAAAAATATGAAAGCTGTTCGGCCATTGAATTACTTGCCGTATAGTAAGGATTCGGCTTTGAGTGAACTCCGGGGGAAAGTTGGGTACAAACCTTATGGTCGAAAGCACGGTGAATCACGATTCACCAAGTTCTTTCAAAATCATTATTTGCCAACCAAGTTTAATATGGACAAGCGTAAGCCTCATTTCTCCAGCATGGTGCTGGCAGGCTTGATGACGCGTGCACAGGCGTTGGAAGAGTTAGCGAAGCCTCTTTATGACGAAAATGAGCTGCGGGAGGACAAACATTACGTAGCGAAGAAACTTGGCATTACCGTTGAACAGCTTGACGAGTATGTTTCTTCCCCTGGCCATGCGTATTCTGAATACCCAAACTGGGATTCTCGATACGCGTTTATGAAACGCATACAGTCGTTAGTTTCCAAGGTGTTGGGCCGTAATGTCACAAACTACTCTTAAGATCGCCCACCTAACTTCCGTCCACTCCCGCACCGACACCCGTATCTTTCTCAAGGAATGCACCTCCCTAACCAGCCAACGCCACAATGTTTCGCTGGTTGTCGCCGATGGCAAAGGCGATGAACAAGAAGCGGGCGTGGCTATCCATGATGTCGGCGCTCCCAAAGGCCGCCTGGACCGCATCCGCAACGCGCCAAGCAGGCTGCTTGCCAGGGCCTTGGAGTTAAACGCAGATATTTATCACCTGCACGACCCGGAGCTACTGCCAATTGGGCTTAAACTGAAAAAGCGCGGCAAAAAAGTTATCTTTGACGCCCACGAGGATGTTCCAAAGCAGATTCGTGGCAAGCATTATCTCAACAAGCCTGCCAAATGGCTGTTGTCCAATAGCTTTGCCGTTTATGAGAAGTACGCCTGCCGCAAGGTGGATGCCGTTATTGCCGCCACCCCCTATATCCGCGACAAGTTCACTGCCATGGGCGTACGTTCGGTGGATATCAACAACTATCCGCTGCTGGGTGAGCTGTCTTCGGGCACGGTGGATTGGTCCCGGAAGAAAGCCCAGGTGGCGTATGTGGGTGGTTTGGGAAAAGTTCGAGGCATTCATGAAATGGTTCAGGCCATGGCGTACACCCGGGCAGACGTTCAGTTCACTCTTGGGGGCAATTTCACGCAAACCAGCTTTGAAGAGCTGGTAAGAAGTGAAGCCGGATGGCAGCAAGTAGATTTTCGGGGTTGGCTTGACCGTGAAGGAGTTAAAGCAGCGCTGAATGAATCTGTCGCTGGTCTGGTAACCCTTCATCCAATCATCAATTACCTGGATGCGCTGCCCGTGAAGATGTTTGAATACATGGCGGCCGGCTTGCCGGTGATTGCATCGAACTTCACCCTCTGGAAACAAATTATAGAAGGCAACCAATGCGGCCTCTGTGTCGATCCGCTCGACCCCAAAGCGATTGCTGAAGCGATTGATTATCTCGTTACGCATTCAGAAGAGGCGGAGCAGATGGGGCGTAATGGCCAGCGTGCTGTGAATGAGCGGTACAACTGGGGCATTGAGGAGCAAAAACTGCTCGAATTTTATAAATCACTGACTGACTGATTTACCATGCAACGAATACTGACAATCATCGGTGCACGCCCGCAATTTATCAAAGCCAGCGTGGTCTCGCGCGCCATCCAGCAAGCATCTGACATCGAAGAAATCATGCTGCACACCGGCCAGCATTTCGACGCCAACATGTCGGATATCTTCTTCAATCAGCTCAATATCCCGCGTCCCGATATCCAACTCGATATCCACGGTGGCAGCCACGGTGAAATGACCGGCCGTATGTTGGTTGAAATCGAGCAGACACTGTTAAAACACAAGCCGGATCGGGTATTGGTGTACGGCGATACCAACTCCACCTTGGCTGGTGCTCTGGCCGCAGCCAAGCTGCATATCCCTATCGCTCATGTAGAAGCAGGTCTGCGCAGTTTCAACATGCAAATGCCGGAAGAAATCAACCGTATTCTCACTGACCAGATCAGCGACCAGTTATTCTGCCCCACAAACACAGCGGTTAAGAACCTGGAAAACGAAGGTTTCGCTAACAAGCCAGTACAAGTGCTGAAACCCGGCGATGTCATGCAAGATGCGGCGCTACTGTTCGCGGAAAAAGCGATTACTCCGGCCGGTGGCGACTTGCCGGAGCGTTTCATCCTCGCTACCTTGCACCGCGCTGAGAACACCGACAACCCGCAGCGGCTCGCCAATATTGTTAATGCGTTGAACAAACTCCACCGCGATCAGGCACCGGTGGTGCTGCCTCTTCACCCACGCACCCGTAAGCTAATTGACCAGCAAGGCTTGGAATTGAACGCTCATGTGATCGATCCGGTGGGTTACTTCGAAATGGTTTGGTTACTTGACCATTGTGAGCTGGTGCTTACGGATAGTGGTGGCGTGCAGAAAGAAGCTTTTTTCTTTGGCAAAGCCTGTGTGACTATGCGCAACCAAACAGAATGGGTGGAGCTTGTAGAAGCTGGCGCGAACGAGCTTGTTGGGGCAGATGAAGAAAAAATTATTGACGCTGCCGGGCGGAACCTTGGGCGGCGGGTTAAGGATGTTGAGCAGTTATATGGGGGCGGGGAGGCTTCCCAACGAATTGTGGATGAGCTTGTGAAGGCGGGTGCATGACTAAGACGGTTTGGATTGTAAACCAGTATGCATCAACGCCAGATTACGGTTATGCAGGTCGCCATTATTACCTGGGTAAAGAGCTCGCTAAACTGGGGTATAAGGTGTATCTAATCACCTCTGGCTCCCACCATCTGTTACGTGAGCAGCCGTCGGTAAACTCCCGATTTGAACTGGAGCAGGTAACAGATGGTTTCAACATGGTATGGTGTGATTTGCCAAAATACAGCCAGGCCCATAGCAAGACCCGAATTTTAGGATGGTTCTTGTTCCCTTGGCGAATTCAAAAGCTCGCCAAGTTAATTCCAGATTCTCCCGATGTGGTTCTCTGCTCCTCGCCCTCGTTGCTTTCCTTTCTGGGCGCAAAACAGCTTGCCAGGAAATTCAAATCAAGGCTGGTGTTTGAGGTGCGGGATATTTGGCCTCTCACGTTAATAGATATCGGAGGCTATTCGCCTAGACATCCGTTTATCCGTTTACTGCAATGGGTGGAAGATAAAGCATATAGAGACTCGGATCGGGTGGTTTCCAATCTCAAAAACTCAGTTGAGCACATGGCCAGCCGTGGAATGAAGCGGGAGAAATTTGCCTGGGTACCGAACGGTTTTTGCCGGGATGAGGTTTCATTGAACACTCCGTTGAATCAGCGTGCTCAAAGCCAGCTGCCAGAAGGCAAGTTTTTGATCGGTTACACCGGTACTCTTGGGGTGGCCAATGCATTGGATACTCTGATTGAGGCTGCAGAGCAGTTGAGGGAATATCAGAGCATAGCATTTGCGCTGGTTGGGGATGGGAAAGAAAAGACAAACCTGGAGCGCATGGTGGCGGAGAAGGGGCTGACCAATGTCTTTTTTATAGACCCGATTCCCAAGGGGGAGATTCAGGCTATGCTGGCTCATTTTGACGCATGTTATATTGGGTGGAGAAAGGACTCTCTATATCAGTTCGGCATCGGAGCTAACAAGATACCGGAGTATTTATTCTCTGGTAGGCCTGTAATTCATTCCTACTCTGGTGCCTGTGATCCAATTTCTGAGTCTGGTGCTGGCCTTCAAATTCCTGCGGAAGATTTTGGGGCGCTTGCGGGCGCTGTATTGGAGGTATACCGGATGCAGCCAGAAACACGTAGCGAAATGGGTAAAAATGGTCGACGCGCTGCCGAGAAGGAATATGAATACTCCCAGTTAGCAAAAAAGCTAGCTCATGTACTGTTCGAACCAGAAAAGCCTGTTGCTTGATGATGATTTATGGTGCTGAATTCGCTCCTGTGGGGTAGGTATGAATGTGTTACTAACGGGCGCTACTGGCTTTATCGGTAGCAGGTTGGCCCGGGTATTGGGCGAGACTACAGGCACCGACTTGGTTTGTGCTGTTCGTCGAAAAAACAATGAGCTACCAGGGCGTCAAGTGGTTGTGCGTAGCCTTGATAGCCAAACAGACTGGGTATCTGCCTTGATTGGCCAGGATTTGGTCATTCATGTGGCAGCTAGAGCCCACATTCTGCAAGATGAGGTTGTTGATCCTCTCTCTGAGTACCGGCGAGTGAACGTGCAGGGGACGCTCAAACTTGCACGGCAAGCAGCTGAAGCCGGGATTCGCCGGTTTCTTTTTGTCAGCTCTATAGGCGTCAACGGAAATATAAATACCCGGCCTTTTAGAGAGAGTGACGAGCCTGCACCGGCAGAACCCTATGCGCAATCCAAATGGGAAGCGGAGCAGGGGCTCTGGAAAATTGCAAAGTCTACCGGTATGGAAATTGTGATCATTCGCCCTCCTTTGGTGTATGGCCCGAATGCCCCTGGTAACTTTGGCAGTTTGATGAAATGGGTTGGGCGAGGAATGCCTCTTCCTCTGGGCGCTATCCACAACAAGCGTTCACTCGTGGCTTTGGACAACCTGGTGGATTTAATCGTTACGTGCATTGATCACCCCGCTGCGGCCAACCAGGTGTTTCTTGCCGGTGATGGCCAGGATGTTTCCACTACTGAGTTGTTGCATGGAGTTGGCCGGGCCGTGGGTAAGCCCGCCAGGTTGGTTCCCGTGCCTGCGGGTATGCTGATGTTCGGTGCCGGTTTGCTGGGGAAGAAAGCCGTTGCCCAGCGGTTACTGGGTTCCTTGCAGGTGGATATTTCCAAGGCACGTAATCTATTGGGCTGGGAGCCGCCACTGTCTGTGGAGGAAGGGCTTCGGCGTTGTTTTGTTTCGGAGAATGCTTCTTGATTCGTTTATTTGATTTTTTCTTTTCGTTATTTGGTTTGCTGTTTGGCTTTCCGGTGCTGTTGCTTCTGGTGGTTATTGGCTTTTTCGATACCGGCTCTCCGGTTTTTTGCCAGGAGCGGGTAGGGCGCAACAAAAAGCCGTTCACTCTGGTTAAGTTCCGCACCATGAAAAAAGACACCGCCTCTGTCGCCAGCCACCTGGCCAGTGCCAGTGCGATTACGCCTTTCGGGCACTTCCTTCGCCGCACTAAACTAGATGAGTTGCCGCAGCTGTGGAATGTGCTGAAGGGCGAAATGAGCCTCGTGGGGCCCCGACCTTGTTTGTTCAATCAGGAAGAGTTGATTACCGAGCGTGAGCAGCGTGGTGTGCTGGCTGCCCGGCCGGGTATTACCGGGCTGGCGCAGGTGAATGATATTGATATGTCTACGCCTATGTTGTTGGCGGAGACGGACCAGAAGATGCTGGAGAGCCTGACAGTGGGTGCTTACTTCAAATATATCTTCATGACTGTGGCGGGTAAGGGTGCTGGGGATCGCGTACCAGGGAAAGATTAATTTCAGGAGTATTAGATGAAAATCGCCATTGCTGGTACCGGCTATGTAGGCCTTTCCAACGCCATGCTGCTGGCCCAGCACAACGAAGTGGTTGCTCTGGATATTGATCCGGAGAAAGTCGAGTTGCTGAACAACCGCAAGAGCCCGATTATTGATGCGGAAATATCCGATTTTCTGGCCAATAAGGAATTGAACTTCACCGCCACGCTGGATAAAGAGCAGGCGTATCAGGGGGCGGATTTTGTGGTGATTGCCACGCCCACCGATTACGACCCGCAGACCAACTACTTCAACACCAAAACCGTGGAATCGGTGATTCAGGATGTCATGGCCATTAACCCGGGCGCGGTGATGGTGATTAAATCCACGGTGCCGGTGGGTTATACCAAAGAGATTTGTGAGCAGTTTGAAACCAACAATGTGATCTTCTCGCCGGAGTTTCTGCGCGAAGGCAAGGCGCTGCACGACAACCTGTACCCCTCGCGCATTATTGTCGGCGAGCGTTCCGAGCGTGCCGAGGTGTTTGCCGGGCTGCTGAAGCAGGGCGCGGTAAAAGAGGACGCGCCGGTTCTGTTTACCGATAGCACCGAGGCCGAGGCCATCAAGCTGTTTTCCAATACGTACCTGGCCATGCGCGTGGCCTACTTCAACGAACTGGACACCTACGCCGCCCGGCATGGTCTGAACTCCCGGCAGATTATCGATGGCGTGGGGCTGGACCCGCGTATTGGCGATCACTACAACAACCCCTCGTTTGGTTATGGTGGTTATTGCTTGCCGAAAGACACCAAGCAGTTGCTGGCCAACTATGAAGATGTTCCCAATAACCTGATCAAAGCGATTGTGGATGCTAACCGTATCCGTAAGGACTTTATCGCGGACGATATTCTTGCCCGCAATCCGAAGGTGGTGGGTGTGTACCGTCTGGTGATGAAATCCGGCTCTGACAATTTCCGTGCTTCCGCCATTCAGGGAATCATGAAGCGCATCAAGGCCAAGGGTGTTGAGGTGATTGTTTATGAGCCGGAGCTGAAGGAAAACGAGTTTTTCCACTCCCGGGTTATTCGTGATTTGGATGCCTTCAAGCAAGAGGCGGATGTGATTGTTGCCAATCGCCGGAGTGAGAACCTCGCGGACGTTGAAGGCAAGGTGTATACGCGGGATTTGTTTGGTAGTGACTGAGTGTCCGTGGCCGAAAAGGAATTTCGATTAACTCCAAGGAACAGGAGGCACCATGAAAAACATCATCATTTGTTCAGACGGAACCTGGCAATCGCCGGAATCCGACACGTCCACCCACGTTCTGCGCCTGGCTGAGGGCATTGCCCCGGAGGATGCGACTGGTAACAAGCAGGTGGTGTTTTACGACTGGGGTGTGGGTTCGGAGGGAGACAAGTTCTCTGGCGGTATTACCGGCAAGGGCATCGACAAGAACATCCAGGATTGCTACCGCTTTGTGGTGCATAACTACGAGCCGGGGGATGCGCTGTATTTGTTCGGGTTTAGCCGCGGGGCCTATACGGTGCGCTCGCTGGCGGGGCTGATTCGTAACTGCGGGATTTTGCGGCGCGAACATGCCGAGAAGGTGGGCCATGCCTATGCCCTGTACCGCAACCGCGGCCCGGCCTCTGCCCCCGGGCGGGAGAAGGCGGAGACCTTCCGCAGGAACTACGCGGTGGCGGATGTCAGCCGTATTCATTTTATCGGGGTGTTCGATACCGTCGGCGCCCTGGGCATTCCCGCGCCGTTTCTGGGTACCCTGGGTACCAGCCGCTACCTGTTCCACGACACCGAGCCCAGCCGCATCATCAACCACGCCCGCCATGCGGTGGCGATAGACGAGATGCGCCAGGATTTCGAGCCAGCACTATGGAGCCCCAAACCGGGGATTGATCTGCAGCAGGTGTGGTTTGCCGGTGTGCATACCGACATCGGCGGCGGCTACCCGGACCACGCCCTGGGCGATATCCCCGGCGAGTGGATGGCCCGCGAAGCCCAGGCCTGCGGCTTGGGCCTGGAACCCCACTTCCTGCTGCGCCTGAACCCGGATTATGCGGGGCGGCAGCATAATGAGTACAAGGGCTTCTATAAGGCCATGGGCCGCAAGCACGTGCGGGCGGTGGAGCCGGTAGTGCATGAAAGCGTACGGCGGCGGTGGGAGGATGATTCGGTGCCGTACAAGAGCCCTGGTTTGGCGGAGTTGGTTGGGCGTTTGGGGTGGGACGGGATTGCTGTGGTGGGTGACTGCTAAAGACTTTTTTTGCCACTAACTAAAGGACACGAAAGGATAAAAAGTGTTTCTTATATGTTTTTTATAGGTTTTTCGTGTTCTTTCGAGATGGATTTCGTGGCAATAAATACCCCCACCCCTGAAAAGGTGGTTATGGTGTTGATAAAAACATCTTAGTGGTTATAGTAGCCACTAAAGGCAAAGGGATTTGCATGAAGAGTTCTGAAGTTAGAAAAATGCTTGAGAAAGATGGGTGGGAGTTGGTTCGTGTGACAGGTAGCCACCACCACTTCAAACATCCCGAAAAACCAGGATTGGTAACGTTGCCCCACCCGAAGTCAGATATTCCGAAAGGCACTCTAAGAAGTATTTGGAAACAGGCGGGGTGGAAGTAAATGTTTCGGCATAGGATGCCAAAAGCAGAGGTATTGGCTATGCGTTTTCCAGTTGCACTTCATACAGATGACGGCAAGCAATTTGGCGTAAGTGTGCCGGATATTCCGGGGTGTTTTTCTGCCGGTGATAGTGAAGATGAGGCTTTGGACAACGCCAAGGAGGCGATTTTGGGGCATCTGGAGTTGCTGGCGGAGATGGGGGAGGAGATCCCCTCTGCCCAGGCGATTGCTGTGCATCGGTGTAATCCTGACTTCGACGGGGCTATCTGGGGCTTTGTTGAGGTGGATATAACACCGTTTCTTGGTAAGGCCGAAAAGATCAATATCACTGTGCCGAGTCTGGTGTTGAAGCAGATTGACCGGTATGTGCAGGAGCACCCTGCCGAGGCTCGCTCCCGCTCGGCGTTTCTTACCGAGGCTGCTCTTGAGCGGATGCGAAAGGGGCATTCCTCGGTTGGTGCGTGATAAGGATAAGGATCTTTTTTTGCCACGAAATCCACGGAACGGGAGGCCCAGTTTCGGTTGAGCCGTTATGTTTTTCTATCGGCTCATATTTCATGCTAAGGTGAGCCGATAGGTTTCTTCTAATGGCTCATTCGATGTATACATGGCAACTGGACAACTGGCCCGCTTACAGCTTTGATCAGAAATCTGCAGAGCTCTGGACGAGTAAGGCTCTTGCGGCGTCTCATAAGATTCTTGGGGCGATGGCGGTTGTGCCGGAAAGCCTTGGTAGCGAAGCGAAGTTGGACCTTCTGGTCAGCGCTGCGATCGAAACCAGTGCGATTGAGGGCGAATCGCTTAATCGCGAGGATGTGCGCAGCTCCATCAAGAATCATTTTTTGAGCCCCAATGAGAAGATAGCGGTACATGACCCGGTAGCGGCAGGTATCTCCGCTCTGATTCTTGAAGTGATAGACCTTTACGAAGAACCATTAACAGCGGAACGCCTGCACCACTGGAATGAACTGGTGCTTCCGGCGCACAATTCTGGCCCGTTTCTGGGCCCGGCCGGCATGGCGGGGCAGTGGCGTACCCATCCAGATGCCATGCAGATAGTCTCTGGCCCTGTTCACAATCCGACGATTCACTTCGAGGCCCCGCCTTCTGTGCGTGTGCCCGAGGAAATGCAGCGGTTCCTGGATTGGTTTGAGGATGGCTCCCGCGCCTTACCCGGTGTGGCGCGTGCGGCAATTGCTCATCTGTGGTTTGAAACGATTCACCCCTATGAAGACGGTAATGGCCGGGTGGGGCGGGCTGTTGCGGATGTGGCTGTGTGCCAGATGCTGGGGCAGCCGCTGATGATGAGCCTGGCGACGGTGTTAAGCCGACATCGGAAGGCTTATTACCAGCAGCTTAACAAGGCGTCGAAAGATACGCTGGATGTGACGCCTTGGGTTAATTGGTTTGGCGAGCGGGTTGTTGAGGCGTTGGAAGGTGCGTTTGATGTTATTCAGTACGTGGTGAAAAAGGCCCGCTTCTGGGACGGGCTCGACACTGAATCGCTGAATGACCGACAACTTAAGCTGATTCGCAGGATGCTGGGCCAGGATGCGCCGAGCTTTGAAAATGGGATCAATGCGGCGAAATATCAGAATTTAACGCGTTGCTCCAAAGCCACGGCTACCCGGGATCTCCAACACCTGGTTGCGGAGGGCGTGCTGGCGCCCATTTATAGCAAAGGGCGCTATGCTCGGTATAAGCTGGACTTGTGATTAGTTGGGTTAAAGATTTTTTTTGCCACGGAAGGACACGGAAAAAAGATTAAAGAAAAGTATTTTTCGCTTACCGTTTATGCTTTTAAAAGCTTGCTATTCTGCACCAATAGTATGATGTTGGGGGTGCTTTATGACGACTGTTCGCAAGACAATCACTTTGACAGATACCCAGAGCAACTGGGTTAAGTCTCGGATCGCTCGTGGTGATTTTACAAACGATAGTGAGTACTTTCGCGATTTGATCCGAAGGGATCAGGAGCGCAGTGCCGGGCTGGAGCAATTGCGGGCAGCACTGCTAGAGGGGGAGGAAAGCGGTTTTAGTCATCGCACACTGGAGGAGATTCGTCGGGCAGCCAGGGAGACGGCGCTTGAGAGGATGCGAAAGGGGCATTGAAAGACTAGAGAAAGGAATTTCAATTAACTCCAGGGAAGGGGGCACCGCGCGGAGTCGCTATCGACCACGCTCTGACCGGCAACTGGCATGGTTTCAGGGATTGCCACATCAAGCCAGACCTGGTTTTGATCTACAGAGTTGATAACGGCACGCTGCCCCCCTGTCACCTTCATCATTGATAAACTGCTAGACTGTCCGTTACCGGTTTGAAGAGGAGTTGAGAGATGTACGCCATTGAATTCGAGGCCGACATCAAAAAAGGGCTGGTGCGAATTCCAAAGGAGTATTCGCAATTGTCGGACGGCCATGCTCGCGTGATTGTGATGGTCCGGGAGGAGGTTGTTCCTTCGTCCAAGGAGGCGCCACTGGATTTTAGCGATCTCGATATTGATGCGTTCAAAGGAAAGGACGCGGTAGCTATTCAAAGGGAAATGAGGGATGAGTGGTAAGTATTTGCTGGATACCAATGCTGTAATTTACGCGTTGAACCAAAAGCTGAGACTTCCTCCCGCGCATTATGCGGTTTCTGTAATCACCAAGATGGAGTTGCTGTCTTGGCCATCACTGACAGGAAGTGATGAGGCAGCTCTACAGGCGGTATTAAAAAATCTCACCGTATTCGAGTTACTGAGCTCCGTTCAGGAGACTGCGATCAAAATTCGTCGAAACACCTCCCTTAAACTCCCGGATAGCATAATTTCTGCGACTGCCATAGTGGGCGGCTATGTGTTGGTTACTGACGATGTAAAGTTGTCGGCCCGGCATGTTGGAACTGTCGTTAGTTTGGCTGAGGTCGTTGGAGGTGGCTGACTTTGGTTGGTGATTATTGAGAGATTCTTTTGCCACGGAAGAAAAGAACTGAAAGCCTCTTAGCCACGGACACTCACGGACACTCACGGACAAGTGATTTCACGGACAGAAATTAGAGGTTGTTATGCTCAGGGATGAGGAGCTGACTTATCGCATTCGCGGTGCTGTTTATGAAGTTAATAAGGTACTGGGGCCTGGGTTTCTGGAGGCGGTGTACCAGAATTCGTTAGCCTATGAGTTGCGCCAGCGCGGGCTGGAGGTGCAAGCCGAGGTACCGGTAGTTGTTAACTACAAGGGCCAGCCCGTTGGCGAGCATCGCCTGGATCTTTTGGTTAACCGTGCGATTGTCTTAGAACTGAAAGCCCAGCTAAGGCTGCCATTGTCAGCCGAGCCGCAGCTGATTAATTACCTGAAGGCCACCGGCCACAGAACCGGCTTGCTAATAAACTTCACCTTTCCCAAAGCCACAATCAAAAGAATCGTACTATAGGCTGTGTTACCAGTGACCGCTCTTTTCGTCCGTGAGCGTCCGTGAGTGTCCGTGGCCAAAAACAGGAATCCTCCCAAGCTATGAACAAAGTACTGGCAGCCTACAAAGAACACACCCCCAACCCCCAGAACCCCGCTGAACGAGTTACCTTCGGCACTTCCGGCCACCGCGGCACGTCGTTAAACCGCAGTTTCAACCGCTACCACATCCTGGCCATCACCCAGGCGGTAGTGGACTGGCGGAACAAGCAGGGCATTTCCGGGCCAATGTATGTGGGCAAAGACACCCATGCCCTGTCTGGCCCCGCGATGGATTCGGTGTTGGAGGTGTTGGCGGGTAACAGCGTGGTGACGCGGGTGGATTCTGCCGGGGGCTTTACGCCCACGCCGCTGGTGTCCCACGCCATTCTGGTGCACAACGCTGATAAGCCGGCGGCATTGGCGGATGGGTTGATTATTACGCCGTCTCACAATCCCCCGGAGGATGGCGGGATAAAATACAACGGCCCGGACGGCGGCCCGGCAGGTACGGAGGCTACCGGCTGGATTGAGCGGCGGGCTAATGAGCTTCTGGAAGCCGGATTGGCGGGTGTGAAGACGTCTCCGCGCCGGCAGGCGGTGGTGGCGGCCGAGCCCTGGGATTTTGTGCAGGAGTACGTGCAACGGCTGGGGCAGGTGGTGGATATGGAGGCGATTGCCCGCAGCGGCCTGAAACTGGGTGTCGACCCCATGGGCGGCGCGGCGCTGGCGGTTTGGGATGCCATTGCCAAGCACTATGGCCTGGACCTGGAAGTGGTGAACCGCAAGCAGGACCCGGATTTCGCCTTCATGCCCCCAGACCACGACGGCAAGATCCGCATGGATTGCTCCAGCACTGCCGCCATGGCCAACCTGCTGACCATCAAAGGCCGTTTCGACCTCGCCTTTGGCAATGACCCGGATGCCGACCGCCACGGCATTGTCGACGCCGCCGGCCTGATGAACCCGAACCATTACCTGGCGGTGTGCATCGATTACCTGCTCAGCCACCGGCCGCAGTGGGGCGCGGGGCTGAAGGTGGGTAAAACCCTGGTGTCGTCTTCCATTATCGACCGCGTGGTAGCCGGCCAAGGCCGGGAGTTGTACGAAGTGCCCGTGGGCTTCAAATGGTTTGTGGAAGGCCTGCACACTGGCGAGCTGGTGTTCGGCGGCGAAGAAAGCGCCGGGGCGAGTTTTCTGACCTTTGATGGCCAGCCCTGGAGCACCGACAAAGACGGCATTATTTTGTGTCTGCTGGCGGCGGAGACTCGCGCCAAGACCGGTAAGTTGCCCAGTGAGTATTATGCGCAGCTGACGGAGAAATACGGCGCGCCGGTGTATCGCCGTAAAGACTTCCCCGCCACCGCTGAGCAGAAGCAAAAGCTGAAAACCCTGAAGCCGGAGGATTTGCCGTTTACCGAGCTGGCCGGGGACCCGATTGTGGAAGCCATGACGGTTGCGCCGGGCAATGGTGCGGCGATTGGTGGGCTGAAGGTGACGACCCGCAATGGGTGGTTTGCGGCGCGGCCTAGTGGGACTGAAGACCTGTGTAAGATTTATGGGGAGAGTTTTTTGGGGGAGGGGCATTTGGAAGAGATTTTGGTGGAGGCCGAGACTTTGCTGGGTACCGAAGGGGTCTGACCCTACGGGTCAGACTCCCTGACCATCCGCCAAAGTTTGGAGTGAGAGGGGTCTGACCCCTGCGGGGTCAGACCCCTTTGCCGACTCCGAAGATGCCCCGAAGGGGTCTGACCCTACGGGTCAGACTCCCTGACCATCTGCCAAAGTTTGGAGTGGGAGGGGTCTGACCCCTGCGGGGTCAGCCCCCTTTGCCGGGCCCCAAAGTTTGACAAAGCTTAACAACCTCCCCACTCCCCGCTAACGCAAAAAGCTGTCACAATTCCGGAAGAACAATTTTCCCGCAGTAACCAGGATGCTCGCATGTTCAAGGAACGTTTGATTCGCCTTAGCTATGCCCAGAAGCGTTCGCTTCAGATCGTTGTGGATGTTTTGTTGATCTGGACAGCCCTGTATCTGTCGCTTTACTTGCGGATGGCGGGCGAGGGCTGGGTGTGGCCGCAGGGGAATCAGCCCTGGTTGTTTGTGTTGGCGCCGATGATGGCGTTGCCGGTTTATATTGTGACCGGTATGTACCGGGCGGTGATGCGACATTTTGGTGGCCAGGCGCTGTATACCATTTTCAAGGCGGTTACGCTCGGGTTCCTTACGCTGATTGCTGTGGTGGTTGCGGCCAAGGCAACGGGTTGGGATTTGCTGTTCCCTCGTTCTTCTATGGTGTCGTACTGGTGGTTGAGCCTGTTGCTGATCGGCGGTTTGCGGCTGGCGGCGCGGCAGTATTTTATGGGTGACTGGCTGCTGGGAGGCGGCACCATTATCGGTAACAAGCGGGTGGAGACCGATGGTGGCCTGCCCATTGCCATTTATGGCGCGGGTGCGGCGGGTAACCAGTTGCTGGCGTCTTTGTGGGTGGGGCGTCTGTATAAGCCCATGGCGTTTATCGACGACGATCCGAGCCTGGTGGGCCGCAGCATTGCAGGTTTGCCGGTGTATTCGTCCCGCCAGGTGCCGAAAATGCTGGATAAAACCGGCGTGAAGGAAGTGTTCATGGCCATTCCTTCGGCCACCCGCGCCGAGCGGCAGGAGATTCTGAACAACCTGGCCCGCTTCCCCGTTCATGTTCGCTCCATTCCCGGCATTATGGATATCGCCAGCGGCAAGGTGAAGGTAGATGACCTGCAGGAAGTAGACGTGGCCGACCTGCTGGGGCGGGACCCGGTGCCGCCGGTGGATGACCTGTTCGGCCGCTGCATTGAAAACCAGGTGGTGATGGTAACCGGCGCGGGCGGCTCGATTGGTAGCGAGCTGTGCCGGCAGATTGTGAATGTCGGCCCGAAGGTGCTGGTGCTTTATGAGCATAACGAGTACGGGTTGTATGCGATTCATACCGAGCTGGAAGGCTGGGTGAAATCCCAGAAGCTGGATGTGCAGCTGGTGCCGATTCTGGGCTCTATCCGCAACGGCTCGCGCCTGCGGGATATTATGACGGTGTGGGGTGTGGATACTGTTTACCACGCCGCGGCCTACAAGCACGTGCCCATGGTGGAGCACAATGTGGCCGAGGGCATTCTGAACAATGTGTTCGGCACCCTGAAGGTGGCCCAGGCGGCGATTATCTGCAACGTGCCTAACTGTGTGCTGATATCGACCGACAAAGCCGTGCGCCCCACCAATGTGATGGGCGCCACCAAGCGCCTGGCGGAAATGGTGCTGCAGGCCCTGAGTGCGGAGCAGGCGCCCAAGCTGCTGGGTGACGATTCCGCGGTTAGCCGGGTAAACCGCACCCGCTTTACCATGGTGCGCTTTGGCAATGTGCTGGGCTCGTCTGGCTCGGTGATTCCGCTGTTCCGCGAACAGATCCGCCGCGGCGGCCCGGTAACGGTGACCCACAAAGACATTACCCGCTTTTTCATGACCATCCCCGAAGCGGCCCAGCTGGTGATACAGGCCGGCTCTATGGGGCAGGGCGGTGATGTGTTTGTACTCGATATGGGCGAGCCGGTGCGGATTGTCGAGCTCGCCCGCCAGATGATTATGCTCTCCGGCCTTACCGTTCGTGACGAGGCCAACCCCAACGGGGATATCTCCATCGCCTTCAGCGGCCTTCGCCCCGGCGAAAAGCTGTATGAAGAACTCCTGATAGGGGATAACCCCGAGACCACCTCCCACCCCAAAATCCACCGCGCCAACGAAGATTTCCTGCCCTGGCCCGAACTGCGTGCCATCCTGCTTGCCCTGCAAGACGCCGTAGAATCCGATGCTTATGAGGATGTGCGGGAGTTGTTGTTGAGTACGGTGCAGGGGTATGCGCCTAGTAATGGGATTGTGGATTTGATTTGGGAGAAGCGGGGGAACTTGGGGTGACGGTTTGGTACCCGATGGCTGCCTGAACTTTTTGTGAAACCATTAAACAAGGATTGTTGAATGATTGAGATTTTGCACCATGGAGCGGTGAATGGGGTGACTGGCTCTTGCCATGAGCTTCGGGTTATGGATGCTGGCATCCTCATAGACTGCGGCCTGTTCCAGGGCCAGGAAGAAAAGCAGCGCGCCAATGCTGGCGACCTCGCCATCGATTTCCCCATCTCCCACATCCGCGCCCTGGTGGTCACCCACGTCCACATAGACCACGTAGGCCGCATTCCCCACCTTCTGGCCGCCGGCTTTGATGGCCCTATCATCTGCTCCGAGCCTTCCTCCATCATGCTGCCGGAAATTCTGGAAGATGCCCTGAAGATTGGCTTCACCCGGGATCGTTCGTTAATCAACCGCGTGTTGGATTTGATCCGCTCCCGTATTGTGCCGGTGCCTTATGGGCAGTGGCATGAGGTATTTGATGAGGGTGAGTGTTCGCTTTCGGTGCGCTTGCAGAGGGCTGGGCATATTCTTGGTTCAGCGTATGTGGAGTGCGATGCCAGGGCCGGGAATCATGAAGAGCGTGTGGTGTTCAGCGGGGATTTGGGTGCGCCTCACTCGCCGCTGCTGCCGGAGCCGGTTTCGCCTGAGCGGGCAGACCGGTTGGTGATTGAAAGCACTTACGGCGATAAAGATCATGAAGGTCGGGAAACCCGGCGGTATCGGTTGAAGCGGGTGCTGGAACATGCGCTGGCAGATGGGGGTACTGTGCTGGTGCCGGCGTTTAGTATCGGGCGGACGCAGGAGTTGTTGTATGAGATTGAGGGGTTGATTGCTGAGTTTGGTGATGAGCCTGTTGCTGAGCTTGGTGCCGGAGGGGTCAGTCCACGTAGGGGCAGACCCCAGTCAGGCTCCAGTGAAGGGCTCACCTGGGACCAACTAGAGATAGTTGTAGATTCGCCCCTGGCCGCCGAGTTCACCAAAATCTACCGCGACCTCAAACCCTTCTGGGACGCCGAGGCCCGCGCGCTGGTGAAAGCCTGCCGCCACCCGCTTTCCTTCGAACAGCTCACTGTGATCAACTCCCACGAAGACCACCTGAATGCCGTAGAATACCTGGCCAAATCCCACCGCCCCTGCGTGGTGCTGGCCGGTTCCGGCATGTGCGCCGGGGGCAGGGTGGTGAATTATCTGAAAGCTATGCTGGGTGATGCCCGTAACGACGTGTTGTTCGTCGGCTACCAGGCCGCGGGAACCCCGGGCCGGGATATTCTCACCTATGGCCCTCGTGGTGGTTGGGTAGAACTGGATGGCGAACGTTACGACATCCGCGCCCAAGTTCACCAGGTCGGCGGCTACTCCGCCCACGCGGGGCAGAGTGATTTATTGCGGTTTGTCGAAGGTATTCCTCAAGCGCCCAAGGAGATTCGTGTGGTGCATGGGGATGATGATGCCAAGGCGCATTTTAAACGCCTTTGTGAGGATCGGGTTTCTGGTTCGTCAGTGCTCATTCCTGGGTGAGCGTAGATTTTGCTTAGGTAATCGACAAGTAGTCGATTTGGTGTGTAATATTTACGCATGGACCTTGAGCGGAAGTTACAAACATTCGGGAGCATTCCTTTCAACCATGCTTCACTCTTGTCTTTGCTTGGCGAATACCGCAGGCCGAACGACAAGATAGCGAAGCTGGTAGCGGAGGAGGTTCTGGTGCCCTTGAAAAAGGGGGTTTATGTTCTGGGCCCGGCTTTGCGCCGGGAGCCACTGAGTTTGCCGCTGATTGCGAATAATCTTTACGGTCCTTCGTGTGTGTCGCTTGACTGGGCGCTTGCCTGGCATGGCTTGATTCCTGAGGGTGTTTGGGGGGTAACGTCGGTTACGTCGCGGCGTGCTAAAAGTTACCGAACACCGGTTGGGAGCTTTTCTTATCAGCATGTTCCCGTTGAATTGCTCTATGTTGGCGCGAGGATCGAGCGTGTTGAAGGTGGTGCCGGGTGCCTGGTTGCGGGGCCAACCAAGGCGCTGTGTGACAAGCTTTTACTCACACGCAATCTCCGGTTGTTTTCAGCAGGGGCAATGGAAGCGTTTCTGGAAGAGGATTTGAGAGTAGACAGGGAGTGTTTGGAGGAAGTTGATATGGATGTTTTGAGTGTTTACCGGGGGGGCGGGCACAAGGCGGCCTTGATTGAGCTCCTGGGGCAGGTGCTGGAGAGCTGGCGATGAGCGTGATTGATCAGATGCTGGCCCGGTATCCGGTGGGTGAAGGGCAGATGGACCTCGCGCTACGTGAGGTCATGCAGGAAATTGCTCTGGCTGGTTTGTATCGTGGTGGCTTTTTTGACAACGCGGCGTTCTATGGTGGAACGTGCCTGCGGATATTCTATGGGCTTCCGCGCTTCTCCGAGGACTTGGATTTTTCGCTGCTTCAAGCGGATCCGGATTTTTCCTTAGAGCCGTTTTTCCGGGCTATGAGTTATTGTCAAATCTGGTGTATGACCATCAGGCAGCGTTCCTGCCAGATTGATCTTCCACCTGTATTCCATCCTGAAACTGCACGTTGTCCACGACCAGCTTCAGTTGGTCAAACCCCTTGATTCGCTTCCAGCGTTT
>NZ_JBSXOP010000067.1:0-31401 GCF_056859535.1 Marinobacter sp. L-46 | reverse complement strand
GGCGGGAAAGTGGCGAGAAGGTCAGTTTTTGAGGTACCATTTTGGATAGCGGTTGTTGGTGTTGATTGATGGTGTAAGGTCCTGAAATTTTAACACTTTCAGCCGCTTTCTTTTATCCCCTCATGAGAAATTCGGGCTAGGCTTTAGATATACTTTTACGTAAAACTGATTATTCTTTTTTTCAAGAAATACGTTTTTAACATTTTTTGTTAGGTCATTGTAAGTATTTTTAGATGAAACGATTTCTTTCGGTACATAACCAATCATTCTATGATTGGAGTCAAGAACTCTAATTGCATTGCTGTCAAATGGGTTTGATGGATCAGGCGAAAGAATTAGAATATCTGATGTCGGTTTTTCGTGATAACTATTCCCTCTCAACTCAAAGTAAATGATATTGTCAGTTTCTTTGCGATTCCAAATTGGAACATATAGCTGTGATTTTGAACTAATGGTATAAATTACATTTGAATTTTTTGAGCTTTCATCAACGGTAGCACCTTTTTTAACGTCCGATCGATATGTATTATGCAATTTACGGGACGGAGGCTCCACTTCTTCTACTTTAATAACGACTTCAGAACTGAATTTTTGATTTTGCAAGTCGCTCAAGTCGTTTTTGTCAACGACACATACTACTGCTGACGACGAACTATTGGCAGTTTCGCCTTTATGGTTATGAATTTCCGCGTTTCTTTTTTGTGCTCGGAGCTTTCTTTCTTTTCGTTTTTTAGCCCTTTTGCTTTTTCCCGTTTTTTTGTTAAGGTTTTTTTCTCTAGCTGAATGAATTGCAGCTATGAGTTCTCTTTTGGCAATGTGTCGATTTCTTCTTTCGAAAGAAATTTCAGTTTCGCCGTCAGGACTCTTGGCGATAGCTTTGAAGCGATCATCAGAAAACTTTATAATTTTGCAATTATATCCTGAATCTGGATCCGTCCATGTCTCATGCATCAGTATTCCTTTTGATGGATCTACTGTTTGAACTTGCTATCTTCAGTTGCGCTGCTTGTCGAATTTAGAAAGATTGCCAGAGCTTTAATGATGCAGCAAGGACTTCTTCCAAGGTAATTGGGGGGGGACAGATAGCCGGGTCAGCGAGTTCGCATGAGGACCGATTGTAAACACCCCTGTTTTAGTCACACTGCTGATTAGAGGTTTCCGCCCGCTGGTGTTTCGCCAGACATTCCAATGGCGTCAAGTCATTCAATGAATCGGAGGGGGAGGAAACGGGGTCACGCGGCCCATGAAACAGTCCGCTTTGTGGTCGATCTGAGTGTTCGCTTTGCGACCGATGGGTACGATTGGTTAGCTGGTTGATCTTCCATCCTGAGGATGATCGTAACCAGGAATTGTCGCCCGAAGGAGCTTTCAGAGCTTTGAATGACGGGACTGTAGTGAGATTTCGGCCTATTTACGCTGAACGTGTCAGATTGCGACCAATGTAAGGCGTCTGTATCATTGTCGGTCAAAATCTGCGCCGCTTGTTGTCAAAAGAAAAGCAGATCAGTAATGTTCTGATCTGCTTTTCTTTTTTTAATTCCGGGTGCGGAGTTCCCTGATATTTGCGGCGGTTTCAAGTATTCCGTCCCACCAAGCAACCGGAGCTTTTGATGTCTGGCCTGTACAAGCTTTTCCGCCCCCTTATTCAACTTGGCCTGATTCCGCAGATCACGCTAGGCATTATTGCCGGTGTCTTGCTGGCCGTGGTGTCGCCTGAAACGGCTAAATCCTTCTCGATTCTGGGCCAGCTGTTCATCTCCGCCCTTAAAGCCGTCGCACCCATCCTGGTGTTTGTGTTGGTTGCCGCAGCGATTGCCGCACACCAGAAAGGCCAGCCCACGCATATTCGCGGTGTCCTTGTGTTGTATGTGGTTGGCACCTTGATCGCAGCGCTGGTGGCGGTGGTGGCCAGCCTTGTTTTCCCCACCGAACTTACGCTGGATATGCCGGAGGTGAGCGGCAATCCGCCCGAGAGCATCATCCAGATCCTCCGGGACTTGTTGCTGAGTATGGTGGCCAACCCGGTTACCGCGCTAATGGAGGGCAACTTTATTGCCATTCTGGCCTGGGCGGTAGGCCTCGGGATGATGCTTCGCCACGCCAGTGATGCCACCGGCAAGGTACTGAATGACCTGTCGGATGCAGTTTCAGGCATTGTTCATGTTGTTATCCGCTTTGCGCCCCTTGGTATTCTGGGGCTGGTAGCCAACACCCTGGCGGAGGCCGGCATTGGTGCCTTGCTGGAATACGGCCGGCTGCTGGGCGTTATTGTGGGTTGCATGCTGTTCGTGGCGCTGGTGACCAATCCGCTGATTGTGCTCCTGAAAACCCGCCAGAATCCGTTTCCCCTGGTATTTGCCTGCCTTCGGGGCAGCGCCATTACCGCATTCTTCACCCGTAGTTCCGCCGCCAACATTCCGGTAAACCTGGAGCTTTGTGAGCGCCTGGAGCTGGACCCGGACACCTACACCATCTCCATCCCTTTGGGTGCCACCATCAATATGGCTGGCGCTGCCATCACCATTTCTGTGATTACCCTGGCTGCAGCCAACACCCTGGGTATACCGGTTGATTTCGGTACCGCGTTGCTGCTTTGTGTGGTGTCTGCGCTGGCCGCCTGCGGGGTCTCCGGTGTGGCGGGTGGTTCGCTGCTGTTGATTCCCTTGGCCACCAGCCTGTTCGGTATCTCCACCGATATCGCCATGCAGGTGGTCGCCATCGGTTTTGTAATCAGTGTGGTGCAGGATTCCACAGAAACGGCCCTGAACTCTTCTACGGATGTACTGTTTACCGCAGCCGCCTGCCGCGCGGCCGAGCGCAAAGAGGGGTAACAGGGCGATGTCTCGAAACCTGATTTTTATCGGCATGCCCGGCAGCGGAAAAAGTACCGTGGGCGTGTTGGCGGCAAAGCGGCTTGGTATGGGGTTTGTGGATACCGACCTTCTGATCCAGGAAGAGGCCGGCCGCACCTTGCAGGAGATTGTCGACCAGGACGGTTACCAGGCCCTGCGCCATATTGAAGAGCAGGTGCTGCTGAAGCTGTCCGTGGAAAACCAGGTTATCAGCACCGGCGGTAGCGCTGTTTACAGTGATGCCGCCATGCGCCACCTGAAAGCCAATGGCACCGTGGTTTTTCTGGATATTCCGCTGGATGTGGTCATTCAGAGAATCGGTGACTACAGCCTGCGGGGCATTTCCCGCCGGCCGGACCAGTCCCTTTCCGAGTTGTTCGACGAGCGTTTTGCGCTCTATTCCCGCTATGCAGATATTACAGTGAAGGGCGAAGGCCTTACCCAGGACCAGGTTTGTGAAGCGGTTGTCAAAGCATCGGATCCGAAAGCGGAAACCTGAGGGTAAAGGTTGTGCCTTCATCGGGAAGGGAGTCTACCTTGATCTCGCCCCGGTGCTTCTCCACTACGGTTTTCACAAACGACAATCCCAGGCCGGCGCCCAGGGTGCCGGCCAGCTCGCTGCGCTTTTGCCGGTGGTAGCGGTCGAACAGGTAGGGCAGTTCATCGGTGTCGATGCCGCAGCCTTCGTCGGCGATGGCCAGGCAGGCCAGGTGGGCAGCGCGATACACGTGGATGCTCACGGTGGCGTCTTCCGGGCTGTACTGCACGGCGTTGGTCAGCAGGTTGATGACCGCCCGCTCTAGCAACTCCGCATTGCCTCGCATCCACAGGTCTTCGGTGCCGATCAGTTGCAGTGAAATGTTTTTGCGCTGGGCCTGCTCATACACGCTGTCCCGGGCGTTTTCGACAATGGCCAGCAGTTCGCACTCGTAGAAGCGCGGCTCGGTCAGCTGCTCGGCCCGGGCCAGTTGCACGAATTCTTCCGCCAGGTTGTAACTGCGCCGTGCCAGCATCCGCAGCTGGTCCAGGTGCAGTTCGTCTATGCTGGCGGGGTCCCGCTTCAACTGCTCAATCAGGGCCAGCTGAGACACCAGCGGCGAGCGCACATCGTGGGAGATGAAGTCGATGGCCTCCCGGTGCTGTCGTTGTTGTTCCCGCAGTTCTGAAATGTCCGATATGTTGGCGATAATGCCGAACTGACCGTGTTCGGGGAGTTCGAAAGGCGCAAAGTGAACAAGGAAGTCCTTGCCATGCACGGTAACGTCCAGGGTGCGGCTTTCTTTCAGGGTCAGGGTTTCGGAAATCACTTCGTGCCAGGGCGGCGTATCCTTCGGGTCGTGGCCTTCCAGCAGGCTGGTCAGGGGCATGCCGGTGATGCTGGGCATGGGCTCCCGGAACCAGTCTTCGATGTGCTGGTTGGCAAACCGGATAACCCCCAGTTCGTCGGTTACGATAATGCCGTCCGGCATGTGTTCGAAGCTGTTGCTGATAAAAGCCTGCATCTGGGCCAGGCGTTCGCTGGCCAGGATCACCTTGCGCAAGCGCGGCGAGTGGCCGAGCCCGGGGCTGAGCGGGCCGGTAGCGGGTTGCGAGTCCAGTTCCAGTTTGTGCAGGAAGTGCTGTATCACTTCCCGGCTGAGGTCGTTGCGCAGGGTGAGCCCGATGACGTAACTGGTTTCGCCCCGGGTCAGCCGGATCCAGCTTTGCTGCTGCTGGTGCTGCCACTCACCGGGTTCCGGCAGTGGCGGGGCCTCGGCAAGGCTCATGCCATGGTTTTCGAGTAAGTCGCCGTCTTCTGCCAGCAACCAGCCTTCCGGGCGCAGCAGGGCCCGGAAATGTTCCAGTAAGCGATGGGGCTGTCTTTTCGACGGTTCCGGCAGTGACAAGGTCTGCGTTCTGACCATTTTGTCGAGCTGCCGGTTCAGCAGCCGGTTGGTTACAGCCAGTTGCACCGCCGCGGCCACCGGCAGGGCAATCAGCGGTATCGCCAGCAGGTTGACAGGTGAAAGCTGGTAGCCGAATACGAGCAGCGTCAGAACGTAGCTGCCAGCAAGCACCCCGAGGACCAGCAGGCCAAGGCCCCACGGTGAGAGCTTCCGGTCAAGCAACGGCTTCGAGCCTGTAACCGCGCTGGTAGATGGTTTTGATGCGGAATCCGTTTTCAGGATTCAGCCCCAGCCGTCTTCTCAGTCGGCTCATGTGGGTATCGACCGTGCGGGTGTTGATGTCCTTGGTCAGCCCCCATACCCGTTCCAGCAACATTTCACGGGTCAGCAGGCGGCCCTGGTTCTGGAACAGGAACAGGGTCAGGTCGAAGTCTTTGTCGGTCAGGCTCAGTGGCTCACCGTGCAGGCTGATGCTGCGCTGCTGGGTGTTCACTTCGAACGGGCCGTATACCAGAACCTCTTTCTCGCTGTCCGGGTTACTGCGGCGGGCCAGGGCATTGATGCGGGCCAGTAATTCGGCAGCCCGCGCCGGTTTCGCCAGGTAGTCGTCGGCGCCGGCATCCAGGGCACGTACTATGTCTGATTCGCTGTCTCGCTGGGTCAGGAAAATGGCCGGGATAGGCCAGTTCAGGTGCGCCCGCACGTTCTCCAGAACGTCGATGCCGGTCATGTCCGGGATCTGCCAGTCGAGGATCATAAGGTCGTAACTGCGGTGCAGAACCGCGCCCAGAAAGGCCTGGCCGGTGGGAAAGCTGTCACAATGGTGGCCTTTCTCGGAGACGATGGTCTGTATCCGCTGGGCCTGTTCGTGCTCATCTTCAAGAAGCGCAATGCGCATCAGGCGTTTCCTTCGTTAATAGGGCTATCTGCAATATCCGGCCATTATTCCAGAAATTCAATGTTCGATCAGCCCTGCAGGCGCTATTTCCTTGATGTAAGCGCCGGTTTTCCATTGTCGTCGTCCACCGTTTGCCGGCAGCCGGGAAAGTTGCTGCAACCCCAGAACCAGCCTTTCTTGCTGTGCCGGCGCACCAGGGGTGAAAAACAGTGCGGGCAGGGTACCGGTTTCTGGCTGGTGCCGTCTTTCGGCTGGCTGTCTTCCAGCGGCCGGGTGCCCTTGCAATCCGGGTAGCGGGTGCAGGCATAGAAGCGCCCGAACTTGCCGTCCCGCTCGACCATCGGTGCCCGGCATTTGGGGCAGTGGATGGCTTCGTTGCCGGCAACGCTGTCGTCGTTGGCTGGTTTCGGGCGCCGGTTTATAAAGCCGGTGATTTCTTCCTTCAGGCTGGCCAGGAATTGCCGGGGGTCATCTTCGCCACGGCGGATGCCTTCAAGGGTCGCCTCCCAGACAGCGGTACGATCCGGAGTGCGGATGGAATCCGGCAGGGCGGCAATCAGCGCTTTGCCTTTGTCTGTGGCCTTAATGTAGCGCTTTTCCCGGAACAGATAGTCCCGTTTGAACAGGGTGTCGATAATCGCTGCCCGGGTGGCCTCCGTGCCCAGGCCATCGGTTTCCCGCAGGGTTTTTCTGAGCTCCGGGTCCGCGACGAAACGGGCAATGTTGGTCATCGCCGACAGCAGTGTGGCATCGGTGAAATGCTGGGGTGGCTGGGTTTTCTTTTCTTTTACGCCAGCGTTGGTGCACAGCACCGGTTCGTTTCGCTCCAGCCTTGGCAGAGGGGGCTTTTCCGGTTCGCTGTTGTTTTCCCGTAGCCGGAGCTCCAGGGCCTTCCAGCCTGATGTGAGAATGGCGGTTTCGGTCGCCCGGAACTTGTGCTCCAGTACTTTCACCGTCAGCTTGCCTTCCCGGTGTACGGCATCTGCCGCAAACTGCATCAGGTAGTAGCGGCTGATCAGCCCGTAAATTTTCTGCTCTGCCGCAGTCAGCTTGCCGTTGGCCGACGGCCGCACGGTAGGAATGATGGCGTGGTGCGCGTCTACCTGTTTGTCGTCCCAGGCGGCGGAGCGGCGGCTGGTGTCCAGTTCGCCGAACTGCGTTTCCAGCTCCGGCGCGACACGGCCGATGGCGCGGATAACCTGCTCGCACTGGTTATAGTGGCCTTCGGGCAGGTAGCGGCAGTCAGAACGGGGGTAAGTGATCAGCTGGTGCCGCTCGTACAGGTTCTGGGCGGTATCCAGTACGTCTTTGGCTCCCATGCGGAACAGCCGGCCGGCTTCTATTTGCAGGGCAGACAGAGAAAGTGGCAGTGGTGGCGTTTCCGGCCGGTCACGGAACCGGGATTCCACAATGGTGCCCGGGCGGCCGTTTACTTCTGCGGCAATCTGGTCTGCGATTTCACGGCTCAGCAGGCGGTTTTCTTCGTCCAGGTGATCCTGGAATTGTTCGTGTGGCAGCCATCGTGCGGTGAAGGGGCGTTGGTCTGCGTCTTCTTCACGGGCGCGGAATTCGCCTTCAATCCGGAACCAGGGCTTCGGCTCAAAGTCCTCGATGGTGTTATCCCGCTCTACCACCAGCCCCAATACCGGGGTCTGTACACGGCCGACCGAGTACACGCCCTGTTCGCCCTGTTGCTGATAGGTGAGCGTGTAGAAACGGGTCAGATTGATGCCATACAGCCAGTCTGCGCGCTGGCGGGCCAGGGCCGAATGGGACAGGCGCCGGAATTCCCGGTTGTCTTTGGGCGCCTGTATGGCCCGGGCAACGGCGTTGGGGGTCAGGTCGTTGATCAGTATCCGTTGCACCGGCGCCTCGGTGCCCACATAACGGAGTACCTCATCCACCAGCAGCTGGCCTTCCCGGTCCGGGTCTCCGGCGTGGGTAATGGTGTCGGCCTGGCGAATCAGGGATTCCAGCACCTTCAGTTGCTGGCGCACGCTGTCTTTGGGGGACAGCTGCCATGGCTCCGGAATCATGGGCAGGTCTTCCAACCGCCACTTTTTCCAGGCCGGGTTATAGCGGGCCGGTTCGGCCGGTTCCAGCAAGTGGCCGATGCACCAGCTCACTGTGGCGGCGTCTTTGCCCTGGCCGCAACGAATCCAGCCTTGACCTTTCTGGTGCGGGCCGGGCAGGGCGGCAGCAATGGCTCTTGCCAGGCTGGGTTTTTCGGCTATGTAAAGATGCATGGGGTCTTGGCGTTGCTGGATCGGTTCGGGAATGTGGCCCTTTGCCGGATTGCTGTCAAGGTTTCGGGGGTAAGGTCCAATGTGTAGTAGACTGACCACTCAGGGAATTGCGGGAGTTAAACGAAGATGAAAGTACAGAGTGCCATTGAAACCAAACTGGCAGATGCCTTTGAAGCCAGGTTGCTTCAGGTAGAGAACGAGAGCCACATGCACTCGGTGCCGCCGAATTCGGAAACCCACTTCAAGGTGACCCTGGTTTCACCGGATTTTGCCGGCCAGATGAAGGTTCGGCGGCACCAGGCGATCTACAAGGTGCTGGCAGACGAACTGGCAGGCTCGGTGCACGCGTTGTCGCTGCACCTGTTTACGCCGGAAGAATGGCAGGCCAGTGGCCAGGCTACGCCGGATTCGCCGAATTGCATGGGTGGCTCGAAGGGTGATGCCACCATGGCGGCCAAACTGGAACAGGGAGCAGATTCATGAGTCAGTTTTTCCAGATTCACCCGGAAAATCCGCAGAAGCGGCTGATCAACCAGGCCGTGGAAATTCTGCGCAAGGGTGGCGTGATCGTGTACCCCACCGATTCCGGCTACGCACTGGGTTGCCATCTTGGCGACAAGCAGGCGGCCGATACCATCAAGCGTATCCGCAAGCTGGATGACAAGCACAACTTCACCCTGGTGTGCCGGGATTTGTCTGATATCGGCGTCTACGCCAAGGTCGACAACACCCAGTACCGGTTGCTGAAGACGTTCACTCCAGGGCCTTACACCTTCATCCTGGATGCCACCAGCGAAGTGCCACGCCGCTTACTACACGCCAAGCGCCGTACCATTGGTGTCCGGGTGCCGGATAACGAGATTGTGCGTGCGTTGCTGGGTGAGCTGGGCGAGCCGATCATGAGCAGCACCCTGATTTTGCCGGGGGAAAGCGAGCCGATGACCGACCCCTACGAAATCCGGGATACCCTGGAACACGAACTGGATTTGATCATCGACGGCGGCTTCTGCGGAATGGAAGCCACCACGGTGGTGAACTTCACCGGCGATGCCCCGGAAGTTATCCGGGTTGGCAAAGGTGATCCGGCGCCGTTTCAGGTCTAGGGCTGTTGGTTGCCGGGGCAGTCAGCCCCGGTGGTCAGACACAAAGGGATTGGTGGCTTTTTCGTGCCCGAAGGTAGACATGGGCCCGTGGCCACAGATGAAGGCCACATCATCGCCCAGCGGGAACAGTTTTTCCCGGATGGAATGAATCAGGGTGTTGTAGTCGCCCTTCGGAAAATCCGTTCGGCCAATGGAACCGTTGAACAGCACATCGCCCACCTGGGCCAGTTTTGAGCCGCGATGGAAGAACACCACATGGCCCGGTGTGTGGCCCGGGGTGTGCAGCACTTCCAGGGTTTCATTGCCCACCGTTACCGTGTCTCCGTCTTCCAGCCAGCGGTTGGGCGTGAACACTTCCGGTGCCGGAAACCCGAACATCTGCGCCTGCATGGCCAGGCCCTGAATCCAGAAATGATCTTCTTTGTGCGGTCCTTCAATCGGCAGACCGGCGGATTTGGCCAACTCCGCGGTACCGCCGGCGTGGTCGATGTGGGCGTGGGTGAGTAGGATCTTCTCCAGGGTAACGCCTTCTTCCTGGGCCGCTGCCAGAATGCGATCCAGATCTCCGCCCGGGTCTACGACTGCTGCTTTGTTGGTTTCGGTACACCAGAGCAGGGTGCAGTTCTGTTCAAAGGGGGTGACGGGAATCACACGGTACTTCAGGGACATAATCTGCCTCGGGTTGTAAACTTTCCGGCAAGTTTACCAAGGCGGCAAGGGGCGAGCCATTGAACGACTACCTCAAGAGAATCCTTAAGGGCCAGGCGATCAACTACGAGGCCTTTCTTAAAAAGCTGCCGGAGGCACTGCGTCAGCGGCACCGGGAGCTTTTTTCGACCGAGAAAACGGGGCCGAACCGCTGGCGGGTAACCGTTCTGGATGAAGCTGTATTCGAAACGCTTCGGGAACAGGCCGCAACTCCGGTGAGCAGGGTGGATGCAGCCAGGAAAGGAGATTCCCACCGCCATGGCACCGAGGTGAGCTTCCTGCTGGTTTACCATCACGCTCTGACAGGCAACCGGCCGGATTCGGTGGTGATTACCGGGGATTTGGTGGATATCGGCTTCAGGCCAGCGCCCCGGGTGCTGGTGGTGGAAAACGAGCGAAATTTTTACCATCACCGCCAGATGCTGGCCTTTGCCGGGGAGTGTCTGGGCCGGCCGGTGGATCTCACAAATTGCGATGTCGTGCTCGGTGGCGGAAACCGGATTACCCGCGCGGCGGATCTGGACTGGCTGAAACGGTACGATGAGGTGCTTTGCGCCTTCGATTACGATGCCGGCGGTTTGCAGATGTATTCGTCAGTGCAGTCCGTATTGGGCGACAAGGCCTGTTTTCTCCAGCCCGCTGAGTGGAAACCCTGGCTTGGCTGTTTCCGCAAAACCCCGGACGCCACCGAAAGGTTTACAAAGGCCATCATGCTGGCGGAAGATCTGGGGTTTGTGTCGCTGGCGCAGGCCTTCCGGGCCACCAGCAAATTCATGGAGCAGGAGATGATTCTGGATGAGTGATTCACAGGCGAGCGCGAGCACCTTTAACTTCGGCATTCGCCGCCTGGTGCTGGTGGATTCCGCTGGCTTCTGTTACGTGGAAATTCCGGTGGACAACCACGGCCTGATTCTGGGGCCGGGCAACCTGGGCAAGTCCAGCCTTTTGAACAGCCTGCGCCTGTTCCTGTTGCCGGAAAACAACTTCAAGAACAGCCGCAAGAAATTCGCGTTCCGCAACGCCAGCGCCGGCAGTTTCTACACCAACGAAGAAAGCTACCAGCACTATTTCCCCAGTCAGTTCAGTTTCCTGATTATGGAGGCGGAGAACCCGGCCGGCACCCACTGCCAGATTCTGTACCGGGACAACGCCAGTCAGCTCAGCTATGGCCGTGCCTTTGTACCGGTAAGTTACGACCAGCTACGGCCGCTGTTCTGGGACGGCGACGATGAAGACGGCATTGGCCAGGCGGTGCCGGAGCTCTCGTTCAGTCGGCTGTCAGAGGCGCTGAAAAAACTGTCGAAAGAAACGAAACTGGTCAACGACCCGGCCAAACTCAAATCCATGCTCTACAGCAGTGAGCTGATGAACGCCGACGCGGTTCGCTATTCTGTATTGCCGCTGGGGGAATCCGACGAGCGTCGGGTGCAGTCCCTGCGCACCCTGATTCTGCTGCTGTTCGAAATGAAGGCCGACGACCAGGCCATGGCCAATGCGGTGGCGAGTATCATCGAGGCGGATAAGAAATTTGCCGACGACGCCTTTGATTTCAACATCGACGATTTTCTTAATCGCCACGACCAGCTCAAACAGCAGCAAAGCCAGCTCAATCGAATCGAGAAGGAGCGCCCCCGCTTTGAAAAGCTGAATCGCGACTACCAGGCCTATCAAACGTTATTGCGCAGTCAGCACGATTTTGCCGCATTCCGGGATGGCGTGGCGAATGCGCTGCAAGACATTGGTGCCAAACGCCGGGTAGCGCTGGAGGCGTATAACGAACAGAACGAAACGCTGCGCCATGTGCTGCAAACCCTGAAAAAGCTGGAACAGGAAGAAAGCGGACTGAAAGGCGAGATCCGCTCCGCTGACCGGCGAATCAAGCAGGCGGAACAGAACCAGAAAGACGGCGAGCTGCTGGTTGCCCAATACGGCGAGATGACCCTGCAGGAAATTGCGGACATCCAGAAGGAAGAGCGCGAAGGCAAGCGGGGCCACCTGGCCGCCCTGAAAAGTGCTGCCCAGGCCGAGATTCGCCTGGAACAGATCCAGCGCAAGAAGCTGGAGCTGGAACGCCAGCTGGAAAGCCTGAAAGACCGGGAAAGCAAACAGCAGTGGCAGTTGCAGAACCAGCTGGACGAAGCCACTGCCGCGCCGCTGCGGGCGGTTGACCCTCGGCTGATGATGGCCAGCCCCGGCCAGGACCTGGATGCTGACAGCAAGGCCACCATTGAAGCCTTCGCCCGATTGTTCGTGCCCAACGACCATGGCTTTGACTGGTTCGACACCGAATACCAGAGCCAACCGGCCCGGCACACCAATTTCGCCGAGCAACGCCACCATATTGAGGGCGAGCTGAACGGCCTTGAGAAAGAACGCTCAGAGCTGGCAGACACCACCAACCAGGAACACGACCGGCCCAAGCTGATTGAACGCACGGCAAAAGAAATCCGGGCCATCGAAAAAGATCTTGAGACGCTTCAGCGTTATCCAGCCGCTGCCACCACCCTGCGGGACGCCACCGAAGAAAAACAGGCGGCCGAAGAGCAGCTGGCGAAGCTGGACGAACAGGCCCGTCTGGAGCAGGAAAAGCAGGATGCACTGCAGCAAAAAGCCGCCAGGGCCCGGGCCGAGAAAGAGCGTATTGAAGAGCGGGAGCGCGAGCTGGCGGCCCTGAGCAAAAGCGTGGGAACTGTGGAACACCGTTTCCCGCACCTGAAAGCAGTGCAGGCAGAACAACCGTTGGATATCGAGCGGGTGTCTGCCGCCGCTTTCGATGACCTGCAAAGCCAACTGGACGACCTGGAAGAGCGCCGCCGTAACATCCTCGATCACCTGCGCCAGTTTGTGTACCTGGGTATTCACGAAGACAGCGACGGCGAACTGCAGAAAGACAGCCCGACATCCTCGGTTATTCGGGAAACCTTCAAGAGCCTGTCGGACCTGTTCGCCGGCATGGCCGAGCGCTGGAGCGTGCTGGAACAGCAGGTTGGCATTCACAACGAAACCGTGGCCAGTTACCGACAGGCCCTGAAATCCAACCACGAACACATTGCGCGGTTCGAGGCCCAGCTGAACCGTGAGCTGGATGGGGTGCGCATCAACGACCTGGTGGAAATCCGGGTGGATATCCACACCGACCTGAAATTCCGCAACCTGGTGGAAGAAGCCAACAACATCGATCCGTATGGCAACCAGCTGCAGTCCGACGCCTTCTACGACCGCTTGCGGGTGTTTGTGGCGGACTTTTTTGGGGAGCAGGGCGGCAGCAAGCGCCTGACCATGGACAAGGTGATTACCGGTATTTCCTACCGCACCCGCAAGGAAAACGCCGCCAACCTGGACAAGAAAGGCCAGTCCACCTCCACCACCGCGCTGATCAACCTGGAACTGGTGTACCGGCTGCTCAAACGGGTGCTGTATCCGGGCGTGCAGCTGTCCTTCCCCATGGTGCTGGACGAGCTGGCCAGTGTAGACATCAGCCAGATGCCGTCGTTGCTGGAACGGCTTCGCAAGCAGGGCTTCAACTTGTTCTCCGCTGCTACCCACAGCGCCAGTGCCGAAGTGATCTACCTGATTGGCCGGCACCTGGAAGTGGGGCAGATGCGCACCGCGCGGCCCTACAGCAAGGAGCGCACACTGGTGTTCTGGGGTGGTGCGGAAGGCTTTACCGGTGGTGAATCTCTGAGCCACTGGGCCGACCAGACCCAGAACAGCCTGCTGGAGCCGGTGGATGAGTAAACGCTTCAGCACCCTGGACACCACGCGGCTGCTGTTCGAGCACCCGAAGATCCTGTTCCGGATGATCGAGCGCATGGACCGGAACGAAGCCCGGTACATCCGCGAAAGCGACCTGGTGGCCGAGGTGATGGATTATACCCGCAGCCTCGGCAAGGCGGACCGGGAACGGGTGCGGCTGGCCATGAACACCGACAACCTGTTCCGCAGTGGCTTGATCATCGACATTATCAAAGCCGATGGCGAGCGCCGGCTGGTGTTCCAGGATGCGCTGATCAACTTGATGCGGGCCTGCAACGCCTCGCTCTATCAGGAATTAACCGACGCCCGCCTGCGGGGCCACCTGGTGACCCTGCGGGACGTACGCAACCGCCTGGAAATCAGCAGCTTCAGCGAGGTTGATCCGGATTACACCGAACTGCGGGACGACCTGAACGAACGGGTCAGCCAGCTGATCGGCCTGCTGCGCCAGAACGTGCTGCGCATGCAGACCATCAGCGCCCAGCTGGCGGATCTGTCCGGCGACGCCAGCCGGGCGCCGGAGAAATACCTGGAGTTCCGACAGAACCTGTTCGAGCAGATCGTCACTCTGTATGAGCGCCACATCAAGCCCACGCTGGTGTTCCTGAACCCGGACACCCGCCTGCCGGACGGCAGCAACCTGTTCGAAACCCTGGAAGCCATGGTGCGCCTGCTGGAAAGCCACGGCGACCACAGCCTGGCGGATCAGTTGTTCCGTTCGTCTATCAGCCTGAACGCCCTGTACAAGCCCATCCAGGCCGTAGCCCAGGAGGTGGAACACTTCCTGCGCAAAACCCGCCGGGGCATGGCCCAGTACAACGCCATGGAGCATTTCTACGGCAAGCTGCGCACGCTGAAAGACGACACCGAAACCCTGAGCCTGCGCCGCAAATGGCTGGAAGGCGGCGATTTTGCCCGCAGCACGGGCTTCCTGGTGGGTTTGCGGGCGCAGCAGCGGCCGAAACACTACGCCTTCGGCCAGTCGTCCAGTTACTACCAGTTGCTGTTCAGCGAGCTGGACCTGCGCCTGAGCGACCTGCGTCGGAAAGCGGAAGTGCCAGTTCTTCAGGAAGTGGACGGCAGCGGTCGCCACAGCCGCATCGACGTTCAGCGCATCAACCAGCTGTACCAGTGGCTGGAAACCCTGGAGCTGCGGCCCACGGCGGACCTGGTTCGGGAACTGCACGGCCGGCTGGACGGTTTTATCCCGGGCTATCGCTTCCCGGACCTGCTGGCGGCATTGAACCGGCTGGTTAATTCTCCGCCCGAGGGGATGCAGGTGACGACAACCAACCGCTTCCGAACCCTGGAACAGGCGCCGGACAGCGAACAGTTTGTGTACCGCAAGCGCCGCCTTGAAACCACTACGACTCACACCGAACAAGAGCCTGATCATGCCTGATTTCGTGGAAACCCGGGATGCAGAAAACAACCTGAACGAACCACAAGCCAGCAGCTTCGAGCAGATCCTGCCGGCCCACAGCGCCGCTGTTTACCGGGAATTCCAGGCCGGCCGGGTGATCGTGCGGGATGCGTGGGACAACAACCGCTCCGAGCTGCGGGCCAATCCGCTCTACAACCTGCTATACAATCATCTTTCGCATTTCCGCACTTTCTACGAGCACCTGGGCAGCGAACTGGTGTTCAACGAAACCGGCTCGTTCTTCTTCCTGAAAGAAAGCAGTGACGATGAAAGCGAAGAGCACGATGAGAACGCCTTCCGGGTGCAGGTGATATTGCTGCTGATTGGCCGTTACTTTGCCCGTAGCGGGCGGGACCTGGATTACCTGGGGCGGCCGGAAGCCGGCCTGAACGAGCAGGACCTGGCCAACCTTGCGGCCGATGAGGATTACCAGGACATTCTGCGGGCAGCTCGATTCGAGAAAGGCCTGAGTGAAGCGCTGGATTACCTGGAAAAGCGGAACCTGGTGTTCCGCTCCGGCGCCGGCCGGTATTTCCTCAGCTCTGCCGGTATGTACTTCCTCGACCAGCTGGTTCAGGAGTACGAGCAGGGCGGTCAGGCGTAGGCCAGGTTGTTCCGGCCACCGGCTTTTACCCGGTACATGGCGGCGTCGGCTTCTCTCATGAGATCTTCGGCGGTCATGCCGTTATCCGGATACAGCGCAATGCCGACGGAAGCGCCAATACCGATCGTGTGGCCCTGAATCTGGAAGGTTTCGTTCAGGGTGGCGATCATCTGTTTCTCGTTCTTTACCCGTTCGCTGATGTCGCTGAAGGTCAGAATATACTGACTGATCTGGCCCTGATTGTTTTGCACCGCAGACACCGTCAGCAGGTTGGGGAACACCTCACCCTTGGGGTTCCTGAGCCAGACCTCTCCCTGCCAGGCACCCTCGGCGATCAGCTGGCGGTGCAAGCGTTCGCCGACGGGATCCCGGTCCTGGTTGCCTGCATCAAGAAACTCCATCATGTTGCGCCCGGACAGCTCCCGTGCTGTTGTCTGGGCCCTCTCCAGAAAGGCCGGGTTAGCCCGGACAATGGTGAAATCCGTCTTGCAGATGGCTATGGCTTCCTGGGTGTGTTCGAACACCTGGTGGGCCAATCGCAGTTCTTCGGTGGATCTGGCGATCTCGGATGTCTGGGACACCAGTGCATGCATCAGCGGTTACAGGGAGCGCCTGATATCGTTTGTGACTTGAGCGTATACCTCAGAGACCTGGTAATTCATGTGAACTTCCCAGTTGTAATCGCCCAAGGGTCTCATGAACGCCAGTACCGAGGCACCGTCCGGGTCAGTCAGTTTGAAGGTGCGGGGCTGTTTGTCGCCCGTCAGGCGCTCGCTGGCGGTCAGGCGGGCCAGGTCCTGATGTTGGTCCAGGATGACCTGGATGTTCTGGGTTTTGGCGTCGGCAACATTGCCGGCCGAGCGGGAGGCCTGGGAATGCAGCTGGTTGATCAGCGGGGTGGCGACAATCGCAGCAATCACAATGCCGGTGAGCACCACTGCGATGATGGCCGTGGTGATTACACGGCGCTTTTGTTCAAGTATATCCATCGTTTGTGGTCACACCCTCCGGTCGCACAGCTCTATCTTAACTCCAGCCTTAGCCAAAGAGCCAATGGTTAGTGTGCTTCTGTCTCTCTAGTATCCGCGCCTTAATAAAAATTCCAAATCGCGAGTGGTTATGACAGACAACAACGCTAACAACAGCTATTTATCTGATCGAAAACCCCGGTCGCACTTTGCAACGCGTCGGGAATACCTGGAGCATGAACTGCAGGTGATGGCGCCGAGGCGGTGGCGGCCAAACCTGCCGTTCCGTGATTACCGCTTCGAGTGGGAAGACCTGGTGCCCGCCATGGCCGCGACCATCGGCAAAGTGGTGATGGTTGCCGCAATTGTGGCCGCCTTCGCCGGCCCGCTGGGGCTTTCGAAAGAATTCGTAACCGAAAACGTGCGCTTCGAAATGATCATCGCAGCGCTGTTGTTTGTCATCCTGATCTCCGGTTTTCTGAACCCCACCAGTAACCTGGCCGGTACCCACGGCCCGCTGATTCCCATGATTCCGTTGATTGTTGCCTCTGGCGGGCATCCCATGGCGCTGGGGATCATGATCGGTGTGCTGGGTTTTATTCTGGGTATTACCCGGGGCGGCAGCCTGTTGGCCCGGCTAACCAGCAATGGCGTGTGTGGTGGATTGCTGCTGTATCTCGGGTTTATCGGGGTAACCAGCCAGATCGGACGGCTGTTCACCTGGGCTGAAGGGTTCGATAAGGGCTACATCGCCTTTTTGGTGGTGCTGCTGACCATCGTGATGTACGCCTGGCTGGAGCATGTGAAAATGCGTTGGCTGGCGATCCCGCTGGGCTCGTTGATAGCCGGTGTGGTGGCCTTTGCGCTGGGTGCGCCGTTCGAGTTTGTGACCGAACCGGGCATTCCCAATATGAACCCGGCCTATTGGTGGGGCGAAACCACCGGCTGGCAGCTGGGCCTTCCGGACGTCTACAGCTTTATGGCCGTGGCGCCGTTTGCGGTGCTGGCGGTAGCCATGTGGTCTCCGGATTTTCTGGGGCACCAGGTCTTCCAGAAGCTGAATTACCCGCCAAAAACCGAGCGTGTGCTGATGGATATCGACGATACCATGGTCTCTGCCTCGGCCCGCCAGGTGGTGGGAACGGCGCTGGGTGGCGGTAACATTGCGTCATCCTGGGGTACTTACATTGTGCCCGCAGCCATTGCCAAGCGGCCCATTGCGGCGGGTGCGGTGCTTACCGGGTTGTTGTGTGCGGCTACCGCAGTGCTGGGTTACCCGATGGACCTGGCGGTATGGCCGCCGGTGCTGAGTGTGGCGCTGATGGTGGGTGTATTCCTGCCGTTGCTGGAGGCGGGCATGCAGATGACCCGCAAGGGCAAGACCACCGAGTCTGCAGCCATCGTGATTTTCTCGTCTGCGCTGGTAAATCCGGTGTTTGGCTGGTCGCTGACGGTGCTGCTGGATAACCTTGGGCTGATCGGCTGTAAGGAACGCGGTAAGGAACTGGGCCATATCGGCCGTTGGATCATCCCGGGTATTGTCTTTGTTATCCTGTGCGTGGTTATGCTGGCCATCGGAATGTTCCCGGGCATCGAGCCTATGGTGGACGCTTTCCGTGTAGACTGAGGTTTTTCGCAGTAGCAGGAGTGGCGAATGCCGGAGCCCGTGCTGTTCAGAACCCCTCGCCGCCGGAGCTGGCCCTGGCTGGCGGTGATAGCGCTCGTGGTTGCCGTGTTGGTGGCGCTTCGGCTGCAGCCACAGCCGGTTGAAGAACGACTGGTGCGCCTGCATTCCCAGGAAGTGTTCGGGGCAGATTCGCAGCTACTTTCAGAATCGCTGCCGGTGCAGGCCACGCTACTGGATTATCGGAGTGATCGCCTGCTGCTGTTAAAGGCGCAGGCGGCCTTGCAGGTTTATCCTGAACACACACGCCAATTACTGGAACTGTTCGGTGAAGAACCGGAGTTCCGGGAAGCCCTGAAAACCCACGGCGAATACCTGATTCCACCGGTTATCCATTTCTACCGCAACCCGGTCAGTTCCATCGAAATGCTGAACCGGGTAGCCGGAACTCGAGAAACCCTTACACCCGAACAGCGGGCCTGGTATGCAGTGAACTTTGCCAACAAGGAAGGGCAGGATTTCACCGGCCAGTTTGTGGTGGCGCCGGATGGCAGCATTGAATGGATCTGGACCGAACGTATTACCGAAGGCGTTACCCGGTTTTTCACCAGCGGCATTCGCACCCTGGAGTCCCGCTACCGAACCGACCAGCCCATCAGTGTCAGTGACATTGGCTGGGCGGCTGTGGATGCCGTAGTGATCGGCAGCGCGGTAAAATTCCTCAAAGCCGGTCGGGCAGCGGCCACTACCGCCCGGGCAACTACCGTAACCGCACGCTCAGCTGCCTATGGCTCCCGTTTGGCCAGGGCAGGGCAGATGGCATCAACCATGATCGGCTATGCCAAGTGGCCGGCCGTGGCGGCACTTGCCTACGTAGCCGTGCGCCATCCGGTATTACTGAACGACCTGTTTGCCGGGGCCGCAAAAGTCCTCGGTGTGCCACCGTGGATGATACAGGTGCCCGGCTGGTTCCTGATCCTGTTACCCTTGTTTCTGATACTGAGATGGCTGGCCCGGGTGTGCCTCTGGTTCATCCCCGCCCGCCGATAACCAACCGGGGTCAGACCCCCAATACATTTGCTGCGGCAAAGTGTACCGGGGGTCTGCCCCCGTTACGGAGATTCTGAGATGAAAACATTGTTGCAGGTGGATTTTCCCTTTGATGGCCCGTTCGGGCAGGAGATGGCCGATGCCATGAAAGAGCTGGCGGAATCCATTGCCAAAGAACCCGGGTTTATCTGGAAGATCTGGACCGAGAATGCGGAAACCAGGGAGGCGGGCGGTATTTATCTGTTCGAAGATGAGGCCAGCGCCCGGAAGTACCTGGACATGCATTCGGCACGCCTTAAAGGGTTCGGAGTGCCGGTGGTGAATGCCAAGGTGTTTCAGGTGAACGATGCGTTGTCGGCGATTGATCACGGCCCGGTCTGACCGGGCCGTTTAAGCCTACCAGGCCAGCCAGATGGTGTGCCTTGCGCCTTTGCCCGGGCGCAGGGCGCGCACTACCACCGCTTCTACCGAGAAACCGGCCCGGCGCAGCCTTTCTGTGAAGGCCTGTTCAGGACCGGCGGACCAATAGGCCAGGATGCCGTCCGGGCTCAGGGATTTCTGGGCGGCGGCGATGCCTTCCGGCGAGTAAATCCAGTTGTTTTCCTTGCGGGTCAGGCCTTCCGGGCCGTTGTCCACATCCAGCAGGATGGCGTCCCAGTTGCCGTTACCCTCTTTGAGCAATTCCGCCACATCACCAATGTGTACCCTGGCTCGTGCATCGTTCAGCGGGTAACCTGCGGCGGCGCCCAAGGGCCCGCGATTCCATGCTTCAACCTCCGGAACCAGTTCGGCCACCGTCACCTGGGCGCTGTCGCCCAGTGAAGACAGAGCCGCCGCCAGGGTGAAGCCCATGCCTAGCCCACCAATCAGCACCCGGGGCTCGGGCAGGTGTGCGATACGTTCGCAGGCAAGGGTGGCCAGAGCGTCTTCCGAGCCGTGCAACCGGCTGTTCATCAGCTCACCGGGCGCACCGGCAATCTTGATGGAGAATTCGTCATTGCGTTGCAGCAAACGCAAACGGGTTCCGTTGCCGGGAATGGTTGCGGTGCCAATTTCATCAAAGCGGGCCATGAGGGGTTCCGGTTGGCGGGATCAGGCCGCATTCTAACCTGATGGCACCGTTGTTTTCAGCCAAAACCCCCTTGAAGAATAGCTGTTAGACTGCAGTTATTATCAAATAGCCGTATTTTTAAAGCCCAGAGTACAGGAGAGCGCACTTATGACAGATCAACCGGTCATGCTGATAACCGGAGCTTCATCGGGCATTGGTGCCGAAACGGCACGAGCTGCTGCCCGGCAGGGGTAACGCCGGCCGTGGAGTGAAGGTCAGGAACTGTTGGAGCTGAACTTGGAATCAACACAAAACGTGGCCCTGGTAACTGGCGGGGCAAAAGGTATTGGCCGGGGCATTGTGATGCACCTGGCTTCGGCCGGCTGGAAGGTGATCTTCTGTGACACTGACCAAACTGCTGGCGAGCAACTGGTGGCCAGTTCAGAACACGACATTCTTTTTGTCCGGGGCAATGTGGCCAGCGAGCCGGATGTCGAGCGAATAATATCGCAAACCGTGAACTGGGCAGGTGGCCTTACCGCCGTTATCAATAATGCCGGCATTGCTGACCCCCACACCGGGCCGGTAGAAGAGCTAAGCCTTGAACAGTGGCAGCGCCGCCTGGACGTGAACCTGACCGGGCCGTTTCTGGTGACCAAACACGCGGTTCCGTATCTTCGGGAAGCTCAAGGTGCCGTCGTTAATATGGCATCTACCCGGGCGCTTCAGTCCGAGCCGGAGTCCGAGGCCTACGCGGCAACCAAGGGTGGCCTGGTTGCGCTGACCCATGCACTGGCGGTTAGCCTTGGCCCGGATATTCGTGCGAACTGCATCAGCCCCGGCTGGATTGATACCCGTGGCTGGCAGGGAAGGACTGAAAAACCGGAGCCACTGTCAGCGTCAGATCACCAGCAACATCCCGCAGGCCGCGTGGGCACCCCGGAGGATATTGCCGCCATGGTTGCCTACCTGATCTCGCCGGAGGCGTCATTTATCACAGGGCAGAATTTTGTGGTGGATGGCGGCATGACGCGGAAGATGATCTACGAAGAGTAGTCGGTTGCGGCCAGATTGAACACCGGGCCGCAGCAGGCTTACTGTACGCGGAATTCTCACGCGATTCCCGTTTTAGACTTATTCTAAACATGAGTCTAGAATGGGAATATCAGGCGTGAAGCCGAATTGGTTACAGGAGGTCGGCCATGAGTGCACTGGCAGAGAAGAAATCGCCCGCTGAAGCCCGCAAGATGGGAGTCAGCGGCCTTAAGGCGGCGTTCAATATTCTTGAGAAATGGGGATGCAATGCCGACCAGATGCAGGCCATTCTCCGCCTGCCCAAAGCCACCTTCTATAAATACCGGAATGATCCGGACAGTGCCCGCCTGGACCGAGACCAGCTTACCCGGATCAGTTACCTGCTGAATATGCACCAAGCCCTGCGCATTGTGTTCGAGAACCCGGACAACGTGTACGGCTTCATGCACAAGCGTAATCACAATCCGTATTTCCATGGCAGGGCTCCGCTGGAGGTGATCGAAAGTGGTGATTTCGCGGCCTTGTACGAAACCTTCCGGCGCATTGATGCGCTGCGGGGCGGTCTTTGGTAATGGTGCCGCAGTTACCCGCCATCACCCTGCCAAAAACCAAGGGCTTTCGCCTGATCAACACCCGGCTGCCACCCATCGACATTTTTAACGATGTAGCGGATTCGGACGAGTTTCAGGACTTGTTCGACCTGCAGGCACTGACCAACCCCAGGCTCCGGCAGGAAGTCGGCAGCCTGAATTACATCGACCTGAACGAAATCCCCTGGGGTATTCCCGGTTGCCACTATGCCGCAGCCCCCTTTACCCACGTTGCACCGGAGGGAAGCCGGTTCAGCACCGGTGATTTCGGTATGCTGTACATCGCCGATACCATTGAGACCGCGCTTTCGGAAGTGCAGTACCATCAGGGCCGGTACCTGGCCAACATTGAAGGTCTGAAGTTCGATCGGTTGATGTTCCGGGGGCTGGCCTGCACCTTTGCTGGCGAAGATATTCACGACGCAACGGTGTTGCCGGAATCCAGCGACATTTATCACCCTGAGGATTATTCCGCCGCCCGCGCACTCGGTGCACAGCTTCGTTCAGCCGGTTCCGAAGGGATCCAGTACTGGTCAGTAAGAAACCCGGGTGCCACATGTTGGGGGCTGTTTACGCCCAAGCGGGTGCAATCGATTGTTCAAACCGCGCATTATGAGTTTATTGTGCGGGACGGGCAGATTGTGGACCGGAAGAAGGTGGTTGGGGTTTGATTGTGGCGCAGGGAAGGTGGTGCCCCCGGCAGGTATCGAATTTATATTTAACGTATTGAAATATAAGCTATATAAATTTCTTTTTTTGACTTTGTGCCCCCAAAAATACCCCCAGTTCCAGCTGTGCCACTGGGGGTGATTCCTTTTCCCGAGTCTGTCCGCTTCTGGCCAAATGTTAGCATGCTATCGTTATTTGGGTTCTTTCTAAGGTTTTTGCTCGGAGAATGAACTCAGAGCCATTGCATCCAGCGTCAACTAGTTAGCGTGCTCAACTTGTCCGCCTGGATACGCTTCCATAAATGCTGAGATAGCTTGGAAGGCTTTATGCTCATGTAGGTCCTTAGGGTTATCTTTCATGCATTCAACAGTGATTCGTGTGGTCTGTCCATTTTTTATTGACCACTACAATGACCTCGCAGGACTGCGGCCTCAACCGGACGCCTCGATCAGTCCGCTGCTAAACAAAAGCGAACGTTCAAGATCCTCCACTGCGAACCGGTTTTTAATTCAGTCCTGAAGAACAATGAGCCGCTTCAATGGTTCGGCAATGCAAAGCCATTAGTTAACGAAATAGCGGCCCCATTTGTTCATGAAACCTGTTTATACGCAGTATTTGAGCATGAAGCCATGGACCGTTCCCTGTAGTTTGGCTGTAGGAAGCTCAACCAAGCCTTCCGAGAACCGGAAACGTCGACAACATCCACGACGCAAAGAGTGTCATCCGACCGGTGAGCACCATTACTCCCATTACAACGAGCACCAAGCCAGCAAGCGCTCTCAGCAGTCTACTCCAGCGACTGAGCCAGCGTACTCGTTGCCGAAAGTGTTCAATAAACAGGGCGGTTCCGAGAAAAGGAAGAGCCAACCCCAACGAATACGCCGCCAGATACAGCATGCCCGCCTCAGCATTGGCATGCGTGGAGCTGAGCGCCAATATGGCCCCGAGTATGGGGCCTATACAGGGTGTCCAGCCGATGGCAAACGCGGCGCCAATTCCCCAGGTTGCAAGATCAGGAATTTAGTCTTCAGTAGGGCACCTACTTCGGTATACGCCTATATTTTCGGTTTGAAAATAAGTGAACGTTCATTTATTTTAGGCCGACCAATTTGAAGCGTTGAGCAGACAAATGCGGCAAAGAGACGACTCGAAACGAATAGCCTTCCTGGAAGCTACCGTGAGGGAAGTAGCAGATCACGGTTTTTCAGCAACCTCGGTTGGCAAGATAGCCAAGGCTGCGGGTTTGTCACCAGCCACGCTGTACATCTATTACGAAGATAAAGAACAGCTTTTATTGGCGACATTTTATTACGTCAGCGATCAGGTCATTGATGCGGCGCTGGACAGTTTTTCTCGCGGGAAAGATCTGCGTGAAGGACTGCGACGCCAGTGGCACACACTGTTCCGGATCGGCCTTGAGCGTCCGGAACTATTCCGCTACCACGAGACGTTCACGCATTCTGCTTGGATGACTCCCGAGATCCAGGCACGAAACGAAAGCCGAGCCGCAAATCTTTTGAATGCAGTTGATCAGGGAAAGCAATCCGGGCTGATCAAACCGGTACCTTTTCCACTTCTCGAAACGTTTATGTTCCGCCCGATTTACCACCTCGTTCAACGATGCCTGCAAGGGTCGTTCGAAGGTACCGATGAGCATATCGAATTAGCGTTTAATATGGCTTGGGATGCGGTTGCCGATCGTCGGAATACCTAATTTTTTCTGGAGAGTGACGCGTTATGAAATTCAAGATGGTCAGTACCTCCATGCCCTTGAGAGGCCTACAAGCGCTTGCAATGCTTTCGAGCCTCCTGGTGATGGGATGTTCGGCGGAGGCGCCCCCTCTGACACAGCAAACTGTCTACCCGGTAAAGCTCATGACGCTGGAGCAGGCGCAGTCAGGCACGCTCAATCAGTATCCGGGCAGAGTCTCGGCGTCTGACCATTCAGAACTCTCTTTCAGAGTGGGAGGAGAGCTGACGGAGCTGGCCGTTAAAGCAGGCGACACTGTGGAAAAAGGGGAGGTCGTTGCCCGCCTGGACGATCGGGACGCAAGAACCCGCCTGGAAAACGCCCGGTCAAATTTCAATCTGGCACAGGCCACCTTCGAGCGAATGCGAATATCGTTGGAGCGCCAGGCCATCAGTCAGGCCCGTTTCGATGAGGCCGAGGCCGAGTACCTCTCTGCCAGAGCGCAACTGGCCAGCGCGGAGGACCAACTTTCCTATACCGTTCTCAAAGCGCCATTTGATGGCGTCATTTCACGGGTGCCGGTGGATGTCTTTCAGGTTGTATCAGCGCAGCAGGCCATTGCCGAACTGCAACGGCCCGGCTCTATCGACGTCTCGTTCCAGATGCCTGAACAACAGGTCCGCCGCCTTCAACCACAGAGATCCAGGAACGTTCGCGCCAATGGCAACACTATCGCGTGGGTACAGTTTCCCGAGCTTCCCGATAAACGCTACGCCGCGAGCTACAAAGAGCATGACAGCAATGCCTCTCAGGGGTCGCTCAGTTATGAGGTTACCGTAACGCTCCCTGAACCCGAGGACATCACAGTGCTTTCGGGGATGAGCGCGACCGTTCTGCTTGATTACGGCACATTGGCTGGAGAGAGCGCCCCGTCGTGGCTGATACCAACCGCGGCGCTTGTAACACCTGACGCAGAACCCGGCACTAGCGTGGTTTGGCGATACGTGGCTGCTGCCGATGGTGAGAATGGCGATAACACGGGCAGCGTCGAGCCGGTGGATGTCGAGCCGGGTAAGAAAATGAACGATGGCGTGCTTGTTCGGGGAGAGCTCAGCCCGGGCGACAGAATCGTGGTTGCCGGCGCTCACCGGATGAACAGGGATCGTTCGGTCCGTCCCTGGGAAAAAGAGGGCGGGCTCTGAGATGGTCGATTATTTTCTTGATCGGAAGTCCATCAGCTGGATGGTCACGCTGTTGCTTGGGGTTGGGGGCATGTTCGCGTTTCTGGGTCTTGGCCAGCTTGAATTCCCGGAGTTCACGTTACGTTCCGCCTTGGTGACCACCCAATATCCCGGAGCAACGCCTCTTGAAGTCGAGGAGGAGGTTACGCTGCCTCTGGAAAAAGCGATCCAGCAGATGCCGGGCATCGATGACATTACTTCGGTGAACTCGGACGGCTTGTCGCAGATTACTGTCCAACTCAAGAAGACGGTCAGAGAAGGGGAGTTAGACCAGTATTGGGATATCCTTCGGCGAAAGATTAATGATGCCCAGCCTGGTCTGCCACCAGGCGTGAACACGTCCATCGTGAACGATGACTTTGGCGATGTCTTCGGCCTGCTGCTCACGTTGCGTGGTGACGGCTACTCGCTGAAAGATCTTGGTGACCATGCGGATCTCATTCAGCGAGAACTGCGATTGTTGGAGGGCGTCGCAAAAGTCAGTATCGGTGGTCGTGTCGACGAGCAGATGATCGTGTCACTGGACCGTGACCGTATGCGTGCTCTTGGCATCTCGCCAGAATACCTGGCAAGCCTTCTGAATGCGCAGAATACGGTGGGCAACGCTGGCCACCTGCGCAGTGAAGGGCTGTCGTTATCCGTTCAGCCAACCGGTCAGCTTGATTCCGTTCAGGCACTTGAGCAACTGGCAGTTGGAAGCGCTGATTCGGGTATTATCCGGCTCAGCGATCTGGCCGAAGTTCGCAGGGTGACCAATGACTCACCCGCCTTGCTTTACCACTCTGACGGATTGCCTGCTTTGACCATCGGCGTGTCATTTGCAGAGGGCACCAACGTTGTTGATGTAGGTGAGAGTCTCAATGAGGCTTTGAAACGCCTGGAAAAACAGCAACCCATCGGCATGACACTGAACACAGTGTATAACCAGCCTGAAGTAGTCGAGGAGGCAGTATCTGCTTTTCTCATGAACCTTGCTCAGGCGGTGGGCATTGTCATTATTGTGCTTTTGCTGTTCATGGGGCTGCGAAGTGGCCTGCTCATGGGGCTGATCCTGCTGATTACCATCATGGGTACATTCGTGCTTATGGCAATACACGGTATTCAGCTCCAGAAGATTTCATTGGGTGCGCTGATCATTGCGCTGGGGATGCTGGTCGATAATGCCATCGTCGTCACCGAGGGCATGATGATTGGCCTTTCCAAGGGCAAGTCCAAAAGGCAGGCAGCCAAAGAAGTGGTCTCGCAGAACCGGTACCCGCTGCTCGGCGCTACCGTGATTGCCATTACGGCCTTTGCTCCTATCGGCCTTTCACCAGACACCACCGGAGAATTCATTGGCTCCCTGTTCTGGGTTCTGTGCTACTCGCTTTTCCTGAGCTGGCTGACGGCACTCACTCTGACCCCGTTTTTCTTTGATATGTTCTATCCCGACAAGCTCGAGAGTGTCGGGCAGTCATCCGATAACGACCCCTATAAGGGAATTGTTTTCGTCGTCTTCCGCCGCCTGCTGACCTACGCGATTCATTATCGCTTCGTGACATTAACACTTGCGATCGCGCTTCTGGCTGGGGTTCTATCGTTCTCGGGACAGGTTAAGAATGCTTTCTTCCCGAATGCCACAACGCCACTCTTCTTTGTTGACCTTTGGTTGCCCGAGGGCGCCGACATCTTGCAAACCGAAGAGACCGTAAAGCGGCTGGAATCGCGCGTGAATGACATGGACCAGGTCGTTCAGGTGACCAGTGTCACCGGTGGCGGAGCCCAGCGTTTTACGTTGACGTATTCACCGGAGCAGCGATACGCCAGTTTTGGCCAATTGATCGTAGAGACCCGGGATAAGGCGTCGAGAGAGGCCCGTATGGAGGAAGTCATTGAGCAACTGCGTACAGACTTCCCGAACGTGCATTACAAAGTGCAGGCTTTGCAGGTGGGGCCCTCAGCCAAAGCCAGTCTTGAAGCTCGTATCTTTGGAGAAGATCCCGAAGAACTCCGGAAAATCGGTGTGCGCGTGCAGGCAATTTTTGAAAATGAACCTCTGGCCGACAGCGTGCGCTTGTCCTGGGGTAATCGGGAAGCCGTGATCGTACCGGAGTTCCTCGAAGAACAGGCCCGGCGCCTTGGCGTATCTCGCGAATCACTGCACCAGGCGTTGTTGCTGAATAATCAGGGGCAGCAGGTTGGAGTGTACCGTGAGGGGAGCGACCTCATTCCGATCATTATGCGGTCAAGAGAGGAGCAGCGTTTTGACATCGAAAACCTTACCTCGATCAATGTCTGGAGTGAAGAGCAGGGCCGCTATGTCAGCGCGGGCAACGTCATCAATGCCATCAATACGGAACTGCGGGATCCGTTGATAAAACGCAGAAACAGGGAGCGGATGTTGGCGGTTTATGCCGAACCCATGCCTTTGTCGGGGGAGACGGCGGCGAGTGTGCTGGAGAGGATCCGCCCGCAGGTCGACGCGCTGGAGCTTCCCCACGGCTATTCGATTGAGTGGGGTGGAGAGTACGAGACCTCATCCGAAGCTCAGACTTCGCTTTTCTCCTCGCTGCCTCTTGGACTGCTGGGGATGTTCATTATTTCGATGCTGTTGTTCGGTAGCTTCCGACAGGCTCTGTCTATCTGGATGATTGTTCCTCTCATGATGATTGGAATCATTGGTGGACTGGTATTGCTCGGCGCGCCTTTTACATTCATGGCGCTGCTCGGGACTCTGAGTCTGATCGGTATGGTACTGAAGAATGCCATTGTGCTGGTTGAGGAGATCAATATTCAGTTAGAACAGCAGGATGATGCATTCACTGCGGTGGTTGAGGCCGCGGTAAGCCGGGTACGACCTGTGCTTATGGCGGCCGTAACCACCATGTTGGGAATGATTCCTCTGTTCAGCGATGCCTTCTTCGCGAGCATGGCGCTGGTTATCGTGTTCGGTTTGGGTGTTGCAACGGTATTGACGTTAGTGGTGCTGCCAGTGGTGTACTGCACGTTAATGAGAATTTCTTATCATCAATAACGCACCCGCTGTTTTTCAGGCGTCTTTTTTTCCTCCGGACAAGCGATCCGGAGGAAAAAAGCCTCCGGCAATCATTGCATTCATCAGTTCGCCTACTTTTGCACGCAGGTCATCCCTCAACAACCTCATTGCCGGCGTTATTGACTGTCGGGTAGGACAAATCAGCCACAGCTCGGATACCGGCGGCGCATAGTCCGGCATGATTGTGGTGACACGGCCTGCAAGCAGATCATCCGACATATCAAGACACGATTTTATCGCAAGACCGCGACCAGCGACGCACCACCGGCGAACCAGATCGCCATCGTTTGAGGCGCGATCGCCCGTCATTTTGACTCGATATTCCTCGTCTCCCCGTTTGAACGTCCAGAGGTCAAATGGGATGTCCTGCAACTGATAGAACAGTCCGTTGTGGTTCTCAAGGTCATCAGGATGAATGGGGCGACCATGACGCGAAAGGTAATCAGGAGATGCGCAAAGCAGGCGCGGCACATCGCAAATTTTGAAGCCATACAGGTTGGTGTCACTGGGCGCGCCGTAGCGAAGCGCCATGTCGACCGAATCCCGGTAAAAGTCCACGTTGGTGTCAGTAATCTGAACTCTGAGATTCAAACCTGGATGCGTTGCCATCAATTCGTCGATCCAGGGCACAACGCGGTTACGACCAAGATCGGATGAAACCGAAAGCCGGATTTCGCCTGTTACAGAGTCAACTTCAGATCGAAGGTTCTGTTGCGCCTGGCTCAACAAGTCAATCGCTTGTTTGCAGTGAGGCAAGTATTTCTCGCCGGCGGCAGATAACCGCAACCTTCGCGTGGAGCGTACGAATAACTCTACACCCAGCTCCTGTTCTACGCGCTTTACTGCGGCGCTGGCTGTGGCAGCTCGCATATCAAGGCTGGTGGCGGCAGCGGTAATGTTGCGGAATTCAGCGACCCTCAAAACCACGATCAGATCATCAAGACTCATTTTCAAAAATTCTTTGAATATGTTTAACGAATTTTCCCGTTTATCCGAGTGTAAACGGCGACCATACTGTGCGCTACTCGAAAGTCATTGCGGAGACAGATAATGAAAGCTGTTGGATATCGGGAATCTCTTCCTATCGAAAACCCTGATGCGCTGCAAAATGTTGAGATGGAACGTCCCGTCGCAAAAGGCCGGGACCTGCTGGTCAGAGTCAAAGCCATCGGCATGAACCCTGTTGACTTCAAGGTACGCCAGCGGGCGGAGCCGGAACCAGGCCAGATCAAAGTACTTGGATGGGATGCCGTTGGAGAGGTAGTGGCAACAGGCGAGGGCGCTTCACTCTTCAAAGAAGGTGACACCGTATTTTATGCCGGTGACGTTACCCGTCAGGGCAGCAACGCCGAATACCAGGTTGTCGATGAGCGTCTGGTTGGTCGGAAGCCTGCCAGCCTGTCCGACGCCGATGCTGCAGCGTTGCCCCTGACCACGATAACAGCATGGGAAATGCTGTTTGACCACCTGCAACTTGAGCGACAGTTGGCTGGGTCCATCACTCCAAGCGACGACGTGGTCCTTGTGATTGGCGCCGCAGGAGGCGTGGGTTCAATTCTAGTTCAATTGATCAAACAGCTAACAGGCGCGAAAGTACTCGCTACGGCATCTCGCCCGGAATCGAAGGCCTGGGTTGAATCATTGGGTGCGGATTTTGTTCTGAATCACCGTGAACCCTTGCAGCCCCAGATCGAAACACTGGTGTCTGCTGGCAAAATTGGTTCTGTAACCCATGTGGCCAGTCTTAACGCCACAGATCAATACTTCGACGATTATGTGGCGGTGCTTAGGCCGTTTGGAAAGATTGCCATGATCGACGATCCCGCAAGTCTGGACGTAATGAAAATCAAGCCGAAGAGTCTGTCATTACACATTGAATTCATGTTCGCCCGCTCAATGCACCAGGCGGATGATATGCAGGTTCAGCACGACTTGTTGAATGAGGTCTCACGGCTTGTAGATCAAGGCTTCATCCGCACAACTGCAGGGAAGCACCTCGGAGCGATCAACGCCGAGAATCTACGTGCCGCACACGCCGAACTGGAATCAGGAACCGCCGTTGGCAAGATTGTGCTGGAGGGTTTTGCCTGACGTAAATTCCAACTCACCGGCTCGTATAACAAACCATGCGTTCCGATCACGGAACTACCCCGATAGACATGGCATACCAGAGCCGGCCGTCAGCTTGCTTTTTCAGTTTGGCTCCACTGCTTGGGTGACAGGCCATACAGGCGTTTGAACTCCCGGCTGAACTGAGACGAGCTCAGGTAACCCACGTCCATGGCGGCAACGCTGACGTTTTGGCCTTCAGCAATTTTCATCGCGGCCTTGTTGAGCCGCATGGATTTCAGAAACTGAATGGGCGACATGTTTGTCGCCTGTTTGAATTTGCGATGGAACACCGCCCGGCTCATGCCAGCCTGATCAGCCAGGTCTTCAATTGTGACAGTTTTGTCCAGGTTGGATGACAGGAACTCAATCGAGCGGGCGATTTCGTTCCCAACACCAAATGCGTTTCTGAATGAATGGCCGGCTTCACCTTTCAGTAATTCGTAGTAGAACTCATGCAAACGGCTCAGGGGTGCCGTTAGCTGACCGAGCAATGACCACACCGGGTTGCGCAATAGGGCGTCACTGGGCGATGTGCCTGTTTCGCTAAGCGCTGTTTCCAGGTTGATGGATGGCAGCATGTCCTTGTAGGCAACGGACGTTCGAAAATCATTTGCCCTGATAGCCATATAGGCCGCTTTAAGGTCCGGGCGACGCTGCAATGTTTGCTCTGCAAGGTCGGACAGGGGTAAAAGAACCTGCGGATAGTCGGCGGAAATGACCGTGCTAGCCCGGATTTCTCATAGTGCTCCAACAACCTTCGCAGACCAAGCCTGGTAGTGCCAGATCCGAGTGGTCATGGTCGAAGTTGGCGATTATTTAGCCAGTTTCCGGCATTCAGGCACAACTCCCCCTTTCCCCCAT
>NZ_JBSXOP010000066.1:0-13578 GCF_056859535.1 Marinobacter sp. L-46 | reverse complement strand
CAGGAAACCGTCGCTGCAAATCCGGAGACCATCAAGGCCGCCGAGTTTTCGGCAGCTTCTGCTAAGCAAGAATCCGGGACCCTGCGCTGGTTGCTCGGCATCAATGCACTTCTGTTCGTGGTGGAAATGACTGCCGGTCTGTCTCACTCTCATGCAAAGGTAAGATCAACCATTTAATCCGCTTACCCGACTTTCGTAGGAGTAGTTTCATGCTTTTTGGAATGCACATAAAAAATGGGCGGCGGGTAATACCGAGTCAATTTTTTAACACCTTGCTGTGTCTTCTCGTGCTAACCCTGAAGGGCACTGTTGCGTACGCCGAGCAGGCACCTCTCACTCTTGCCAATGCCCTCTCGCGGGCCATGGCGCAGAACCCCACCCTGCAGGTTTTCGATTTTCGCCTTCAGGGCCTTGAAGGCCGTCGTTTCTCGGCGGATCAAAATCCCGCCCTGGAAGCCGGCCTGGAGGTGGAAAACGTCCTCGGCAGCGGCAACCGCCAGGGGAGCGACGCGGCAGAGTACACACTGTCCTTGTCATCGGTTCTCGAACTTGGCGGCAAGCGTCAGGCCCGCGTCAGCGTCGTCGACTCACGATACGGTCTGGTCGAGGCCGAGCGCCGGGCCGAAACCCTGGATGTGCTGGGACAGGTGGCCCAGCGCTTTGTCGCCACCCTGGCGCTGCAGGAAAAACTCGAACTGGCCGCTGAAGCTGTGGCGCTGGCCGAGGCCACCCACGAGATCGTCACCCGTCGCGCCGACAGGGGCGCGGCGCCCCAGGCCGAAGTCATGCGGGCCAAGGCTGCGCTCACCCGGAGTCGTATCGAGCAGTCCCGCGCGCTAAGCGAATACGAGAGCCGGAAGATAGCCCTGGCTTCGCTCTGGGGTGATACCCGCTTGGACTTCCAGAGTCTGGAGGGCGACCTGTTCCAGTTCGGTTCCTCCGACAGTTTCGAGATCCTGTACCAGCGCGTCAGTGAGAGCCCTGCCATTCAAATCTATGCCAGCGAGCGGCGCGTTCGTGAGGCTGAAGTCCAATTGTCGCGGAGTCAGTCCGAGAGCGACATCCGTTGGCAGGTCGGCATCCGGCGTTTCGAGGAGACGGATGATACCGCCTTGACCGCTGGGCTATCGGTACCGCTCTTTTCCGGACGGCGCAATCGCGGCGAAGTGCAAGCCGCCCTGGCGGCGCGGGATGAAGTCCAGTACCGCAGGGAGGACACCCTGCTTCGCCTCCACTCGCGCCTGTTCGAGGCTTACCGACAGCGGCAGCAAAACATCGAGGCTGTAGAGCAAATCCGCGGCCAAATGCTTCCCGATCTGAGCGATGCACTCAGCCAGACCCGCGAGGCCTACCAGAAAGGTCGCTACAGCTATGTGGAGTGGACCGCCGCGCAGCGGGAATTGCTCTCCGCCCGGCAAGCGCTGGTCGATGCCGCCACTATGGCGCTGCTCAACCAGGCGCTGATCGAACAACTGACGGCTCAGCCTCTGGCCGGCCGCTGAACTACAGGATTACTACCATGAAAGTCGTTAATTATTTACTCATATTCGCCAGTGTATATGTGCTGACGATCGGACCAACTCATGCCGCGGAAGATGATCACAGCGATGATTCGCATGCGCATGATCACGTCAACGAAGCGCGCGAGGATCACGAGGAGTCGGAGAGCACTCACGCGGAAATCTCTGCCGGGATGGCGGAGCAAGCCGGTATCCGAAGCAAGGCCTCAGGCGCCGGCATCCTGGAGCGCACCATCAGCAGTTATGGCCGCCTTGTTCCCAATCCCGACGGAATTGCCCTGATCAGGGCGCGCTTCCCAGGTCAGGTTACGAAAATCAATGCCAGTCTCGGTGACTCGGTCAAGGCTGGCGACCCACTGGCCAGCATCGAATCCAATGACAGTCTCCAACCCTACACCTTGCGTGCGCCTTTTGCCGGTACCGTTATCCAGCGCAATATCAACGTCGGCGAGCTGGCCGGGGAACAAGCACTGTTCACCATCGCCAAGCTCGACCCGCTATGGGTGGAATTGAAAATCTTCCCAGGGCAGCGCCGCGAGATCGCGCCCGGACAGCTGGTGCGAATTGACGCAGGAGATGCACAGTACGATTCCAGGATCGATCATATCGTGCCCCAGAACAGCGACTCGCCCTACGTCATTGCCCGCGCGGAAATTGCCAACACAGAGGATCTGCTTTCTCCGGGCCGGCTGGTTTCGGCGAGCATCGTGGTAGAGCGTATCGAAGTGCCGCTGGTGATAGAAAATCGGGCCCTGCAGTTGCTCGACGAATCCCAGGTCGTGTTTGTGCAAGAAGGCAATAGCTTTGAGCCCCGGCCTGTCGAGTTGGGCCGCACGGATGGCCAGTTCACCGAAATACTTTCTGGCCTGAAGCCCGGCGAACGCTACGTTGTGGAGAACAGCTATCTCATCAAGGCTGATATCGAAAAATCCAGCGTGTCAGACGACGATTAACAGGAGGCCACTATGATCGACGCTATCGTGCGCCTCTCTGTAGAACGGCGCTATCTCATGCTTTCGCTGATTCTGGTGCTGATCGGTGTCGGTGTCTGGAGTTTCCAGCGCCTGCCCATCGACGCGGTACCTGATATCACCAATGTCCAGGTGCAGATCAACACCGAGGCACCCGGTTATTCACCCCTGGAGACAGAGCAGCGCATCACGTTCCCGGTGGAGACGGCGCTGTACGGCCTGCCCAGCCTGTCCTACACCCGATCCCTGTCTCGTTACGGCCTGTCCCAGGTGACCGTGGTGTTCGAAGAAGGCACGGACATCTATTTCGCCCGCAACTTGATCAACGAGCGCCTTGGCGCCATCAAAAGCGTCCTACCGCCTGGGCTGGAGCCGGAGATGGGCCCCATCGCCACCGGGTTGGGCGAGATTTTCATGTACACCGTGGATGCGGCGCCCGGCGCCACCCGGGAAAATGGTGAGCCCTGGGATGCCACTGCCCTGCGGGAAGTGCAGGACTGGATCATCAAACCTCAACTGGCCCAGGTGCCCGGGGTGATCGAAATCAATTCCATCGGCGGCTACGACAAGCAGTATCACGTCACGCCCTCCCCGAAAAAATTGTTGGAGCTCGGCGTCAGCCTCGAGGACTTGGTGGCGGCACTGAGGGCCAACAACGCCAACCGTGGCGCTGGCTATATCGAACGCAATGGCCAGCAGCTGCTGGTGCGCTCCCCCGGCCAACTGAAGACCATCGGCGACATCGAACAAGTAGTGATCGCCAACCGCGATGGCGTGCCGGTCCGGGTAAAGGATGTCGCGGAAGTGGCCATTGGCAAGGAGCTGCGCACTGGGGCTGCCACCCGCGACGGCGTGGAAACGGTAATCGGCACCGCCATGATGTTGATAGGAGAAAATTCCCGTAGTGTCGCCCGGGCCGTTAGCGAGCGGCTGGAGGATATCCGCCCATCCCTGCCCGAGGGCATTCGCGTGGAAGCCGTCTATGACCGCACCACTCTAGTGGACAAGGCCATCGCCACGGTGGAGAAGAATCTGCTTGAGGGTGCGCTGCTGGTGATCGTGGTGCTGTTCCTGCTGCTGGGCAACCTGCGGGCCGCCCTTATTACCGCGGCGGTGATCCCCCTGTCGATGCTCGCCACCATCACTGGCATGGTGAGGACCGGCGTTTCCGCCAACCTGATGAGCCTGGGGGCACTCGACTTCGGGCTGATTGTCGATGGCGCGGTGATTATCGTGGAGAACTGCATCCGGCGCCTGGCCGGGTCTCAGCAGGTTACGGGTGCGCGCCTGCCGCTGAAGGAACGCCTGCAGGTCGTCTATGAAGCCACGACCGAGGTGATACGTCCGAGCCTGTTCGGGGTGGCGATCATTTCCGTAGTTTACATCCCCATCTTCTCCCTCACAGGGGTAGAGGGCAAGATGTTCCATCCCATGGCCGCCACCGTGGTCATGGCCCTGGTGTCAGCCATGGTGTTTTCGCTCACCATCGTCCCCGCCGCCGTTGCGGTGTTCCTCACAGGCAGGATCCGCGAAAAGGAAAGTGCCGCCATCAGTGCGGCCAAAGGGATCTATCGCCCGGCGCTGGAGCTGGCCCTGAAATTCCGCTGGTCGGTACTGGGGGCCGCCGGCGCCCTGCTGGCGGTCTGTATCTGGCTAGCAACCACCCTGGGGTCGGAATTCATCCCCCAGCTCAGCGAGGGTGATATGACTGTGCAAGCCCTGCGCATTCCCGGCACAGGTCTGGAGCAATCCATTGCGATGCAGAAACCTTTGGAGCGGCGCATCAAGGCCTTCCCCGAGGTAGACAAGGTATTCTCGCGAATCGGGACACCGGAGGTGGCCACCGACCCCATGCCACCGAATATCGCGGACAGTTTCGTGATTCTCAAGCCGCGCGAGCAATGGCCGAACCCGAACAAACCGCGGGATGAGCTGATTGCGGAGCTCCAGGCGGCCGTCGAGCAATTGCCCGGCAACAACTACGAGTTTACTCAGCCCATTGAAATGCGCTTCAACGAGCTGATCTCGGGCGTCCGGGCGGATCTCGGCATTAAAGTGTTCGGGGATGACCTGGATCAGTTGTTGACCGCGGCCAACGCCGTGCTCAAGGTGGTCGAGTCGGTGGACGGTGCCGCCGACGCCCGGGTGGAGCAGGTCACGGGGTTGCCCATGCTGTCGGTGCACCCCAAACGCATGGCGCTATCCCGCTACGGCCTGACCGTGGATGATCTTCAGGATCTGGTGGCAGCGGGAGTGGGTGGCGAAAATACCGGCCTGATCTACGAAGGGGATCGCCGTTTCCAGCTGGTAGTGCGCCTGCCCGAGGCCATCCGCCGGGACGTGGACAGCCTGGCGGATCTGCCGGTGCCCCTGCCGGGAGGCGGCTATGTGCCACTGTCAGAAGTGGCGGCGCTGGAGTTGGCTCCGGCCCCCAACCAGATCAGCCGGGAGAACGGCAAGCGACGGGTGGTGGTCACCGCCAATGTCCGGGATCGCGATCTGGGCGGTTTTGTGGAGGAGATCAAAGGAAGAGTTCGACAGGAAGTGGATCTGCCCGCCGGGTACTGGCTGGATTACGGCGGTACCTTCGAGCAACTGGAATCCGCCAGCCAGCGCCTTGCCATTGTCGTGCCCGTGACCCTGGCGATCATCATTGCCCTGCTGGTGATGGCATTCAGATCGCTGAAAGATGCGCTGATCATCTTCAGCGGCGTCCCCCTGGCCCTGACCGGTGGCGTGCTGCTACTGTGGCTGCGGGACATGCCGCTGTCGATCTCCGCCGGTGTGGGCTTTATAGCCCTGTCGGGGGTGGCGGTACTCAATGGTCTGGTGATGGTGGCGTTTATTCGGGATCTTTGGCACAACCAGGGTGATCTGGTTTCCGCCGTGGTGGAAGGTGCTCTTATTCGTTTGCGTCCGGTCCTGATGACCGCACTGGTCGCCAGTCTTGGCTTCGTGCCCATGGCCCTCAATACGGGTACCGGCGCTGAGGTTCAAAGGCCGCTGGCCACAGTGGTGATAGGCGGGATTATCTCATCGACGCTACTGACGCTGTTTGTACTGCCAATTCTGTACACATTGCTGCACCGCCAGGATGAAAAGGTGTAATTGCATCCGGGTAGCCCGCTCTTGGCCGCCATTTGGCCGGGAGCGGGTCGTTTTCGAGAAACAAGTTCGGCATTGATTGCCGGCCAGGAAATGCAGCCTTACCGACTGGCAAGCACGGTCAAACCGAGCGCATTTTTAAGGCTTTTTTCCGCTAAGGTTTCAGGAAGATCCATCCAACTCGGCATTGGGATTTTCTTTTCGCAGTAAGCCTACGAAAACGAGAAGCAATGCACCGAGGACAATTGCAATATCAGCCAGGTTGAAGGCCGGCCAATGCCAGTCTCACCAATAGAAATCAAAGGAATCCACAACATAGCCGCGAAAGACCCGGTCAATCAGGTTGCCCATGGCGCCACCGAGGATAAGACTGTAAGCGATGGCTTCTCCTTTATGACGATTTTCAAGGATCAGCTTGATCAGAAAAATCGAGACCACTACCGCGATCCCGATAAAAAAGTAGCGCTGCCAGCCTCCACCATTCGCAAAAAGACTGAATGCGGCACCGGTGTTCCATAGGTGCACCCAGTTAAAGAACGGGGTCACCGCGATTGACTCGCCATAAGCCATTGTTTGTTGAACCAGCCATTTTACAGTTTGGTCCGATGCTGCTATCAGGCCGGATATGGAAAACAGGACATACGGCGAGAGATTGTTGCCAATAAAGGGCATGCTTTAACCCTTGAGCGCCAGAATGCGCCTGGCACCGTTAAGCACGACGAGCCCAGCGATGCTACCGATAACCAGATCCGGATAATTGGAGCCGGTCCACGCGACCAGAACGCCGGCGGTAATGACCCCCAGGTTGATCACCACGTCGTTGGCCGAGAATATCCAGCTTGCCTTCATGTGCGCTCCGCCCTCCCGGTGTTTGGCTATCAGCAGCAGACAACTGGTATTGGCAATCAACGCGACGAATGCGATAGCCATCATCACCAGCGATTCAGGCTCACTACCGAATACAAAGCGTCTCACCACCTCTATGAGTACGCCAACAGCCAAGATCAGTTGCAGGACACCCGCAAGATGGGCAGCACGTAGCTGCATTTTCACGCTGTGACCAACCGCATAAAGGGCAAGCCCGTACACGGCCGCATCGGCAAACAATTAAAACGACAAAACGAAAGATCCGGACGCTGGCACAGCTGATTACATTCGTCATACAGAGGCTCTTCGAAAGGAATAAGGTGCGAAGCGTCGGCTTCGCACCTTCTGGTCAGTTAAAACTTATACCTGACGCGGCCGGCAACATGCACAATGTCCTTATCACTCTGGCCGTTTTGAAGCGCGCCTTCCTCAAGTGCATCCACTGCGGCTACTCCGAGAATCGACAGGTAAAGCGGGCTGCGCTTAAGTTTCAGTTGCTTCATTGTGATCCCTATTATTAGTCGTCTTATTAGTCGTCAGAAGAGCTCAGCAAACGGACCTAATGGCCGGTCATTCCGCCGTGTCGCATACAGCAGGGCAACCAACCTCCTGATTGCAGGCAGGCCGCGACCAATGAAACCTGAAACGAAGCTGAAAATCCAGAGGGCTTACGACTTATATCTTAGACAGGACTGGCAACATGTCGGAGACAAAGGAGTTAAGGCGGTTTCTGGTGACCGCCTGGACGGTCACCTTTACAACAGATCGAATATCAGCGCGAAGGATAAGGGCTTGATGACCTCAATGGCCGGATTTCTCCGCCCCTTTCGATTTCTCCGCCCCTTTCGATTTCATCGGCTGATCCTTCATCGACCCCTTCATTTCCTTCATTTCCTTCATCATTCCCATGCAGCCCTTCATGTCTCCATGCATCATCTGCATGTTTTCCTGCATGGTTTTCATATGGTCCTGCATCAGCTCCTGGCGCTTGGCAGGGTCCTGCTCCTGTTTGATCCGGCTCATCAGCGCCTGCATTTCTTCCATATTCTGCTGCATCGCCGCTGCTCTCTTCTGGTCCTGCTCATGATGCTTTGCATCGCGATGCTGATCGTGATCCGCCGCCAGGGCCGGCATGGAAAGCAGACCGGCAATGACAGTAGCAACAAGTGTCAGTCGTTTCATGGTGTTCTCCGTCCGTCGAGTAATTGGGAACTGCGATTGCGTCAGCAGGTGTCCCCCGCTGACCGGGCCAGATTCTGACCGTCTGCCTATAGGATAGTACAAGCTTCGGTCAAGGTGAAGCCAGCCAATACCAGGAGGGATCGGCCGGCTCGCCGGAACACTGCCAGGGGCCGGACCCCGTGCCCACGGCCGCGCCAGGCGATTCAGTCTCGTTTCAGCTACAGTGTGTAGGATAAAAACCGTAATGCGAAAGCGAGCGTGTGAGCACGCCCGCAGCGATTCAAGCAGTCATCAGTAGATTCACGCAGTCATTAATAAAAGTGCCATGAAAGACAGGAGCAGCGTATGAACGAGCAACATCCTGACACCGGATTATCCAGGCGGCGCCTGATCCAGGGGGCTGCCGCAATGGGCCTTCTCGCCGGTTTTGACAGCCTGATGCCGGCGTTTGCCAGGGGCAACCTGGACAACTCGAATGTTTATCATACCGTGCGTGACGGTGCCGATATCTATGATCTGACCATCGCACGAACGCCTCTCACGATCGGGTCCAAACTCTCGAAACAGCCTATTACCATCAATGGCACGCTGCCTGCGCCCCTGATTCGGCTCAAGCAGGGCCGCGAAGCGATCATGCGTGTAACCAACACCCTGGCCGAGGCAACGTCCATTCACTGGCACGGTCTGATACTGCCGTTTCGGATGGATGGTGTTCCGGGGGTCAGTTTTCCGGGCATCATGCCGGGCGAAACCTTCGAGTACCGTTTTCCGGTCGAGCAGCACGGCACCTACTGGTATCACAGCCACTCCGGGTTTCAGGAGCAGCTTGGCCACTATGGACCGATCATTATAGATCCGGCTGAGCCCGAGCCAGTCAGCTATGACCGCGAATACATTGTGGTTCTCTCCGACTGGACCTTCGATTCTCCCGCCGATGTCTTCCGCAACCTCAAAGTGTTTGAAGGCTATTACAACTACAACCAGCGCACCGTTGGCGACTTCTTCAAGGATGTCGAAACTATGGGTTGGGATGCCGCGTGGAGCAAAGCCGACATGTGGGGCAGAATGCGAATGAGCCCCCGGGATATCCTGGATGTAACCGGTTCTGAATACACCTACCTGATGAATGGATCGCCTTCCGCCAGCAACTGGACCGGGCTGTTCCGTCCCGGCGAGAAAATTCGCCTGAGATTCATCAACGCCTCGGCGATGACCTACTTTGATGTCCGTATCCCGGGACTTCCGATGACGGTTATTTCCGCCGACGGTCAGCCAGTGCAGCCGGTCGAGACCGATGAATTCCGCATTGGCGTGGCCGAAACCTACGACGTTATCGTGGAGCCAACGGACATGGCTCATACCGTGTTTGCACAGGCCCAGGACCGGTCCGGGTTCGTGCGCGGCACACTGGCTACCCGAAAGGGTCTGGAGGCCCAGGTGCCCCCCATGTACCCGCGCACTGAACGGGGCATGGCGGCCATGGGAATGGGCGCCATGGGCAAGAGTGGCGGCCAGGCAATGCACGACGGCATGGACATGGCCCACGGCGACATGGCCGGAGATTCAGGTGGCATGAATATGGACCATGGCCGGATGAACATGGACACCTCGCCTGACAAATCCAGCCTGAGCCCCGTTCCGACCGCGGGGCGCCCGGTATCCCATGGCCCGGACAATCACGGCCCCGGAGCAGCAATGGTGGCTTCCAGCCCCCAGTCACGGCTGGATGAGCCCGGCGTTGGCTTCGAAACCGTGGATCACAGGGTGCTGACCTACTCCCAGTTACGGAGTATTGATGGCTGGCCCGACAAGCGCCCGGCGGAACGGGAAGTGGAGCTCCACCTTACCGGCAATATGCAGCGTTACATGTGGTCGTTTGATGGCAGGAAATTTTCCGAGGTGGATGGCCCGGTCAAATTCTACCATGGTGAACGCCTTCGCCTGATCCTGGTCAACGATTCAATGATGGACCACCCCATTCATTTGCACGGCATGTGGATGGAGCTGGAAACCGGGGCGGGTGAGCATCGACCGCGCAAGCACACGATCTCTATCAAACCCGGTGAGCGGGTGTCTGCACTGATAACGGCGGACGCACCCGGCGACTGGGCGTTCCACTGCCACCTGCTCTACCACATGGACGCAGGTATGTTTCGTGTCGTGTCGGTCGTTTAACGGGATAGGGGATGATCACTATGATAAATCGCATAAAGCTGGTTGTGGGCGCGTCGGTCTTCACCATTGCCTCCGGGGCCGGTGCCGCGGGTACCGGAGTGCAGGCCGAGCCGGACTGGACACTACCTGTTCATGACAATGAGATATCTGGCCAGTTACTGTTTGACCGGATGGAATATCAGCGTGATGGCAACAACGAGATCGCGCTCTGGGATGCCCAGGCCTGGGTCGGCACAGACCGCAAGCGGCTCTGGATTGAAACAGAGGGTGAGACTAATCTGGCCACCGAGGGTGGCGACGTCGAAAACTTTGATACTCAGTACAGCTATCGCCTGGCCCCCTTCTGGGATATACAGGCAGGGCTGGGCGCTCAGGCAACCTTCGGCCCGGGCCAGAACAAAGAGCGTTATTCGGCACTTATCGGCCTGCAGGGCCTTGCTCCCTACTGGTTTGAGGTGGATACCAACCTCAGGGTTACTGAAGACGGCGACCTGTCGTATGATTTCGAGGCCGAATACGACTGGTTACTGACCCAAAGGCTCATTCTGCAAGGCCGGGGGGAAACCCTGGTGGCCTTCAGTGATGTCGAGGAATGGGGCGTCGGCAGCGGGATCAACAATATTGGTCTGGGACTCCGGTTGAGATACCAGTTTTCCCGGGAGTTCGCTCCTTACGTTGGTGTTTCCTATACACGCTACCTGGGCAACACAAAGGATCTCCGTGAACGGGAAGGCGAGGATGTCGAGTCCTCCAGTTTTGTGGTGGGTATCCGGTGGTGGTACTAAGGCGCCCGCGAGGCCCCTGCCAGCACCGGCAATAACCAGTAACAAGACGGCATTTTGCAGGAGGATTTCAGGAGGCAGGCCCATCGACCGGGCCTGCCTTAACCCTGAGCAAAACCACTGCAAGGAAGCGTCGGGGTTAACGACGCACAGCGGCCCCTACTCCAGCCCGTGATGCTTGCCTTCAAATAACTTGACGTTTCTGATGGTGCCCCCGTCATTTATAAGCTCATAACCACCATCACCGAGGGATTTGATTTTATTGCAGGAATAGTACCGCCCGTAGACAGTGGTACAGAATTTCCCGTCTTCAACCTGCCAGCTACCGAGATAGTGGGTGAGATTTCCCTGCTGTTCCCTGAACTTTGTCATGCCATAGATCGACCCATCGGGGTCGTAGTATTCGTGAAACGTGCGGGTGCGGAAATTATCCTGCGCATCCCGAAAGACCATTTGAACCGTGTTACCCACTAAAATATCTGCAACATCCTGACCTGAAAGGACTTCGCTCGCCTGTAGCAGTGGCGCTTTAAATACCATGAAAACCAACACCAGTTGTAAGATTTTCGTTCGCACTATCTGATCTCCCATCAATAAACTCGACAATTGTTCATCCGTTCCTGTCACTTCCATCAACGAACACTGAATTCAACCTGGAATATATCCCTTCCTGTCATTTTTTTCGATATCAAGCCTCCCCTTTTTAAGCACCTCTCGAAGAAATGAATTGCGAGCGACGGGAATCCGTTGCTCAGCTATCATCATGGTTTCCCGCTTTGCCTGCCGGCCAATCCGCGAATGCAATAAAATAGAGCAGAACAAGGTTGACGATGGGTATCAGTATCAGGATGCCCATCCAACCCGGATAGCCCGTGCGCTGGCAAATACGCCAGGCCGGGATGACGACTACGATGGCAATCACCAGCATCCACAGCCAGTGCCCGGCCCACATGGTGTTGCCAAACATGTTTTCCCCCATCGTGATACTGCCCTCCATGTTGAATTCCGATTACTGGTGACCGTGAGCATGGGATTCCTCGTGGCCGTTTTTTTCGGCGGCGGCAGCCCTTTTCAGGAAAAGCTGCCCGGATACCGCGATCACGATCATCGTGACAACCGCCACGCCAATGACAAACGGGTCGGTATTCAGTTTGACCCAGACAAAGCCGCCAAGCACGAGCAAATCCAGACCGATGGCCGTTGCCGGCACCCACGCCCTGGCCTTCACATCGTCGCGCAGGTAGCGAAGCACGCCCCAATGGATGGCAATGTCCATAACCAGGTAGAACACGATACCCAGGGCGGCAATCCGGGAGAGGTCAAAGAAGGCTGTCAGAGCCAGCCCCAGGACCACAGTGTAGACCAGCGTGTGCTTCTGGATGCTGCCCGGCATACCAAAATGACGGTGAGGGACCAGTTTCATTTCAGTCAGCATGGCAAGCATGCGCGAGACAGCAAAAATGCTGGCCAGAATGCCACCCGCGGTGGCCGTCATGGCAATGGCGACCGTGAACCAGAGGCCATAATCCCCCAGCGCCGGACGCGCGGCAGCCGCAAGGGAGTAATCCTGGGTCTTGATGATTTCCGCCAGGGACAGGTTGCTGGCCACGGCAAAACCGACCAGGGTGTAGATCACCACGCAGGCCGCGATGGAAATAATGATTGCTCGCCCCACATTCCGCTTAGGATCTATGACTTCGGAACCACTGTTAGTGATAGTGGTGAAGCCTTTGAAGGCAAGTATTCCAAGTGCCGTCGCACCCAGGAAATTGCCTGCGGTTCCGGCCTCGCCCGGGCTTGAGAAATCCACCGCCAGGCTGTCGGCAATCCAGACGCCCACCAGCCCGAAAACCAGTATACCGCCGATTTTCAGAAACCCGATAAAGGAAGCCACGCCCTGAATCATCCGGTTACCGAGCAGATTGGTCAGAAACGCCGCCAGGATCAGCGACACACCCAGAATGGACACCATGCGACCACTTTCATCACCACCGAACAGTTGCATGGTGTAGGAACCGAAAGTACGCGCGAGGAAGCTCTGGGCGATCACCATCGAGAAATACATCAGCAAGGCGTTGAACGCGGTCGGCAGCCGATTGCCATAGGCTTTGTAAAGGTACATGCCAATGCCCCCGGCTGACGGCCAGGCATTGGAAATCTTGACGTAGGAATAAGAACTGAAGCTGACGATCACCGCGGCCGCCAGAAACGCCAACGGGAAAAGAACCCCCGTCATCTGCGCCATTTGCCCGGTAAGGGCAAAGATACCGGCGCCGATCATGACGCCGGTACCCAGCATAACGGTTCCCGTGAGGGTGAGACTGCCTTCCTTGTAGCGAGTAGTTCTGTCCTGCTCCGTGCTCATCTAACCTCCAGCTATTTTCGTTTCATGGGCGGGATCTTTGAACAGCAAAACGGATCAAGTTTGGCATTGGCACGTACATTATCATCTGTAAACCGGTACCACGCCAGTTTCCGTTTAGTCCACCACCCCCCCCCTTCAACCGACCGCCATGTGCTTCAATCGCCTTCAGCAACTCATCGGTGGACCAATGGGTTCCATCGAAGGTGACGTCTAGCCGATTATTTGGCTTGCGTTCGGCAAAATCGACACAGGGGTGATGATTGAGTTCGTGAATAAAGTCAGACCATTCACTCTCTTCAAGACCTTCCACGGCAAGTTTCCGCCGCAGCAGGAACTGCTCCTGGTTCGATGCTTTATGTGCTTTAGTCATGACAGGCACCTCCTCGCCTATTCATTTCACACCAATAACAACATGCGGACCTGAACTGCGACTGAAAATCGACGAAGGCTGTCGAAAATTTGATGTGAATCATCGAGTAGGAGGGGGAGTTGCCTCCCCCGTCCTCTCACACCACCGGGCATACGGTTCCGTACCACGGCGGTTCATGATTGACTCTGAAACCGTGTCATCGTATCCAGCAAGCTTACCAGAGACAGGCGGTCGAAGACCT
>NZ_JBSXOP010000065.1:0-16973 GCF_056859535.1 Marinobacter sp. L-46 | reverse complement strand
CGACTCAATGGGGGAAAGGGGGCCGTGTGTCCGGACAACAGGAATTGATCGATTATTGATCAGTCACGGCCGCCAATGAGCGGTAATGGCGGTAACCCGCACAGTCTGCGAGACTTGCTGGGGACCTATGAGAAATCCGGGCTAGAGTATCCAACTCCGTTTTGACCCTGAGCATTTCACTTTGCGAGCCGATGCCATAGTCAAGCCTCTGTTCCGTTACGGTGGCCAGTTGCTCGACCAAAGCGCGTGTCTCATGATGGAGATTGATCGCTTCATTGGTATACCACCAATATGCATACGCCTCCTTAACGCGAGCTGTCAGCTGCCTTATTAGCCACTGAGTCTCCTGCTGGGCGGCAAGCATTCCGGCCTCCGCTGCCTTGCGAGACGCCGACAGATGATCCGGCCAGGGCAGCTGCTGGCTTACCTCAAAGCGATGCCCAACTGTATTAGGTCCCTCTAGAGTTTCAGGCGCAATGCCATACTTGATGACCGGGTCGGCCCAAGTATCTGAGCCCTCCACTTTGGCTTCTGACATTTCGGCGACAGATCTTTGCGCGCCCAGAGTCGCGTTATTGGTCAGAGCCTCTTGAACCCAATCGTCAACGACCTCAATAGGTTCGGCGTTTATCGGCAAGGCCATTGTGATCAGCAGGATCAGAACGGTTTGGATGCCAATGGGTCTAATCATCGGAATGTTCCTTTTTTGGCGATTTTTTTCAGCCGTGCGCGCTGCCAGAGATAGAAAATCACCGGAATCAGCAGCAGGGTCAGGATCAACGTGGTGACCATGCCACCGATCATCGGGCCGGCGATGCGTTGCATGACTTCTGAGCCGGTGCCACTGCCCAGCATGATGGGCACCAGGCCAGCTACAATGGCCGCGAAGGTCATCATGATCGGACGCACCCGTTGCGCAGCACCGTCACTGATCGCCTTGCGCAGGGCATCTGCCGACAGCTGGCCTGATTGATGATCCACGGTTTCCAAAGCGTTATGCAGAGACTGGTTCAGGTACACCAGCATCAGGACTCCGATCTCCACCGCCACCCCGGCCAGGGCAATAAAACCGACGGCCACGGCCACGGAGAGGTTGTAACCCAGCAGATACATCAGCCAGATGCCACCGATCATGCCGAATGGCAGGGTGCCGAGAATAATGCCCACCTCGGTCAGGTTGCGGAAGTTCAGGTACAGCAGAATGATGATGGCCAGGGTCAGCGGCACCACCAGCGTCAGGCGTTCCTTGGCCCGCTGCATATACTCATATTGGCCAGACCAAGTCAGGGAGTAGCCAGCAGGTAGATCCACCTGTTCTTGCACCACGGACTGCGCCTCCCTTACCCAACTGCCCAGATCCCGGCCCTCGATATCCACCAGAGTCCAGCCATTGATACGGGCGTTTTCCGACTTGATCATGGGCGGCCCCTGGTCGATCCGGATATCCGCCACATCGGCCAACGCGATACGCTGGCCATTGGGTGTCACCATCGGCAGCAGGCGCATCTGCTCCACCGAATCCCGGTAACCCTGGGGATAGCGCAGATTGATGGGATAGCGCTCCAGACCCTCCACCGTGTTGGCCACGTTCATGCCGCCAATCGCGGTACGTACGACCGATTGAATGTCTGCGATATTCAGCCCGAAACGAGCGGCAGCCTCGCGCTGTATATCCACCTTGATGTAGCGTCCGCCGGCCACCCGCTCGGAAAACGCAGAGGCTGTGCCGGGTATGTCAGTCAACACCCGCTCGAGCTCTTCCCCTATACCCTGGATCACCGCCAGGTCAGGACCGGCCACCTTGATGCCGACTGGGGTCTTGATGCCCGTGGAGAGCATGTCGATGCGGGTTTTGATCGGCATGACCCAGGCGTTAGTAAGGCCCGGAAGTCTGACGGTCCTGTCCAGTTCCCGGCGCAGAGATTCCGGCGTCATGCCGGGTCGCCACTGGTCCCGTGGTTTGAACTGGATAAAGGTCTCAATCATGGTCAGCGGGGCAGGATCGGTGGCCGTATCGGCGCGGCCAATTTTTCCGAACACGGTCTCCACTTCCGGAATACTGGCAATCAGCTTGTCGGTCTGTTGCAGAATCTGTCGGGCCTTGCCAATGGAGATACCAGGATAGGTGGTGGGCATGTACATCAGATCCCCCTCGTCCAGAGGCGGCATGAATTCACTGCCCAGCTTGTTGGCCGGCCAGAAGCCGATGATCAGCACCACCAGGCCTCCGGCAAGCATCAATGCCGGCCGTCGCAAAGCCCAGCCGATAATCGGTCGGTACAGGGCGATCAGCAGTCGGTTGATGGGATTGCGATGTTCTGGCAATACCTTGCCACGGATGAAATAGCCCATCAGCACTGGAACGAGAGTGATGGCCAGCCCGGCTGCCGCCGCCATGGCGTAGGTTTTGGTGAACGCCAGGGGGGCGAAGAGCTTGCCCTCCTGAGCCTCCAGGGTGAAGACCGGCAGAAAGCTCACGGTGATGATCATCAGTGAGAAAAACAGCGCGGGCCCCACCTCACCCGCGGCCCGCGACATCACGGCCCATCGGTTTTCCGGTGTCAGCGGGGTTCGCTCCATGTGTTTATGGACGTTCTCCACCATCACGATGGCCCCGTCCACCATGGCGCCGATGGCAATGGCAATACCCCCGAGGGACATGATATTGGCGTTGATGCCCTGGGCGTGCATCACCACGAACGCCGCAAGGATACCTACGGGCAGACTGACGATGACCACCAGCGACGACCGTAGATGGAACAGGAATACTGCGCAAATAAGGACGACCACCAGGAACTCTTTCAATAACTTGCCATACAGGTTGTCCACGGCGTTATTAATGAGTGTGGAGCGATCGTAGGTAGGAACCACTTCTACACCATCGGGGAGGCTGGTTTTGATGTCCTCCAAGCGTTGCTTGACCCCTTCGATGGTTTTCAAGGCGTTCTCACCGAAACGCATCACCACAATGCCTCCGGCCACTTCCCCTTCCCCATTCAGTTCGGCGATACCGCGACGGACCTGTGGGCCAAGCTGCACATCGGCCACGTCTTTCAGTAACAGGGGCTTGCCGTTGTCGTTGACCCCCAGGGGGACCTGTCGCAGATCGTCTTCGTTCTGCAGGTAGCCGGTGACCCGTACCATGTATTCCGCCTCGGCCATCTCCACCACCGAGGCGCCGGTTTCCTGGTTGGCGCTGTTGATGGCGGAATGGATGCGCTGCAGGGTAATGTCGTGGGCCCGCAGTCTGTCCGGGTTCACCACGACCTGATACTGTTTCACCATGCCGCCAACGCTGGCGACCTCGGATACACCGGGCACGGTTTGCAGTTCAAACTTCAGGAACCAGTCCTGAATAGCCCGCAGTTCCGACAGGTCATGCTGACCGGTGCGGTCCACCAGGGCGTAGGAGTATACCCAGCCAACGCCGGTTGCATCCGGGCCCAGTACAGATCGGTGTTGTCATCGAAAATGACATAGACAAAGGAATCACCAAAAAAGGGGTATCCGGATTTTTTGGTTGATTGGCTCATATCATGATGACGGAACCAACCATCAGCTCAGCGGATTACCTGGTTGATGACGACTCTTCTTCACGGCCCCTGCAAGTTTGCAGCAACGCCCAGGTTCGCATGCCGAGATACGCAGTGAGGCTTCGCGATCAACACACCATGCATTCACAATGTCACTGCAAGGTCCGGCATGTCTCTGCTCAGTCCTTACGGCCTGAGCTAGCCCTATACAGCTGTTGTTTGCTCTCCTCGCTGATCCCCGTCAGGATGCCGCAGGCATTGATCTCCCGACCCTCGTTGCAACTCGCCCTCAGTGAAACGAGTTGTTGCTCAAGCGCTTGCAGAGCAGTTATCTGCGACCGCACATGAGAGATGTGGTCATCGAGCATGGCGTTGACGGCGGTACAAGGCTGGCGAGGGTCGTCCTGATAGCTCTGTAGCTCGCGAATCTCTGTCAGTGACAGGTCCAGAATTCGGCAGCGGCGGATAAAGGCAAGCCACTCGCCATGCTTCTCGGTATAGACACGGTAACCATTCTCCTGCCGTTCTGGCGGCGGCAACAGGCCCTGCTGCTCATAGAAGCGGATCGTCTGCGTGTCGATACCCGCTATCTGGGCTAACTGACCAATGCGCATCAGGCTTACTCCTCAACGGATCATCTGTCCCATTGACCTTATAGTAGCTATATAGTTTTTAATACTAGCAATCTATGTTGGTTAACTGGAGCCGTATCGTGAGTAAAGCCTGTGGTGGCCCATGTAGCTGCGATGCAACGCCTGCAGCGGATACCGATATGCCGGTCTCCTCCGAAGCGTCAGGGGAATGGGTCAGCGTGTATGCTGTGCCGAAGATGGATTGTCCCTCAGAAGAACGGATGATCCGCTTGGCGCTGAACGGCTTTGATGAGATTCGAACGCTGTCCTTCGACTTGTCGAACCGCCGATTGGAGGTCGTGCATGACGGCGAGGCTGAGCCCATTACCGCGAAACTGGCGACCTTGGGGCTAGGCGCCTCTCTTCAGGAAACCGTCATTGCCGACCCAGAGACGATCAAGGCCGCTGAGAGCTCGGCGGTCTCTGCTACGCAGGAGTCAGGCACTCTGCGCGTGTTGCTCGGTATCAATGCGATCATGTTCGTGGTGGAAATGACTGCTGGCCTGATCGCCCAGTCTACCGGCCTGATCGCTGATTCCCTGGATATGTTTGCCGATGCAGCCGTCTATGGCCTGGCTCTCTATGCCGTAGGGCGCAGTGCGAAAATGCAGGTACGTGCCGCGCATCTGGCAGGGGTACTGCAACTGATTTTGGCTATCGGCGTACTCGTCGAGGTGGTGCGACGCTTTGTTTTCGGTAGTGAGCCTGAATCGCTGATGATGATGGCGATCGCCTTCGTCGCGTTGATCGCCAATACCGGTTGCCTGCTGTTGATATCCAAGCACCGCGAAGGCGGCGCGCATATGAAGGCAAGCTGGATATTTTCGGCCAACGACGTGGTCATCAATCTGGGGGTTATCCTTGCAGGGCTTCTTGTTGCCTGGACCGGCTCCAACTACCCGGATCTGGTTATTGGCGGTATTGTGGGAGGCATTGTACTCATTGGTGCCAAGCGAATTCTTGCGCTAAAAGGATAATTCGATGTCTGAAGACCGTTCTCGCTTTTTTACGCTCACCTTTCTCGGCTTTTCGGCACTTATAGCACTGGCCGACCAGCTTATTAAATGGCTCGTCCAGCAATCCATGGCTTACGGGCAATCGGTTGAGATCACTCCTTTCTTTAATTGGGTGCACGTATGGAATAAAGGCGCTGCCTTCAGTCTCTTTGCCGATGGCGATGGCTGGCAGCGATATTTTTTTATTGCGATAGCCATTGTCGTCTCGGCTGTTCTGGTCAAATTGATTCGGGACAGCCATAAGCGAACCGAAGCCCTAGCCTATTCGATGGTACTTGGCGGTGCATTCGGAAATGTCATCGACCGAGTTTTTCGAGGCTATGTTGTCGATTACCTGGATTTTCATTGGCAATCCTGGCACTGGCCGGCATTCAATATTGCCGACGCCTTCATAGTCCTGGGCGTGATCATGATTTTTGTCACGGGCTTCAGGGCCGAAAAAGTGTGGGAAACAACATGGAAAATCGCCAGAATGGCTAGTTTGCGCGATGTCGCCAACGCATAACCCTCTTAGTCAGGCTTAGCGAGTATTGCGACTACATTTAGTTGAACAGTAACCGAACAAGGAGAAAATAATGGGCCACGAGCATGCTCACATGTCGCCGGATACCAAGGACAAGCGAGTTGCAGTAGCCATCTGGGCGAATGGCGTCCTGACTGTCGCCCAGATCGCGGGCGGGATCTTCGCTGGCAGCCTGGCGCTGATCGCCGACGCTATACATAACTTTTCAGACATGGCATCGCTGGTTATCGCTTTTGCCGCCCGGAAAATTGCACGCCGCCCGGCCGACTCAAAGATGACCTTTGGCTATGGGAGAATTGAGATCGTTGCGGCACTCATAAACTACACCACCTTGATCATGATAGGCCTTTACCTGATCTACGAAGGTACCATGCGATTCATTGAGCCGACGGAAATCAAGGGATGGTGGGTAATCTGGCTTGGCATTGTCGCACTGGTAGTGGACGCGCTGACCGCGCTGCTGACCTACTCGATGCAGAAGGGCAGCGTTAATATTCGTGCGTTGTTTTTACACAACTTGTCTGATGCGTTTGCCTCAATAGCAGTCGTTATAGGCGGTGCCCTGATTCTGCTCTACGACATGCGCTGGGTTGATCCAGCGATCACAATTGGTATCGCCAGCTACATTCTCTACCTGGGCCTGACGGAAATCGGCGGAACCATCCGAACACTCATGCTGGGCAGTCCTGTGGATATCGACACAGATTCGGTCATTGAGGCTGTATCAAACGTAGAGGGCGTTATCGACCTTCACCACGTACATTTCTGGCAGATGGGTGAGCATGATGCCTCCCTTGACGCCCATGTGGTGGTCGAGATAAGTGCATGGAATGAACTTGAGAAAGTCAAGGACAAGATAAAACGAACTTTGGAAAACGAGTTCAGCATCACTCATTCAACATTGGAGTTTGAACATCCTGATCACAGTCACAAAGATGCCCATACTTATGGCCATGGCTAGCAGGGCTGCTGAAATGGGTGCCGTGTGGCAGATATGCTGCGAATGGCCGACATGCCTCACGGTTACGAGCACGCCATGCGAGACGTAATTGAACGCCATCAGGTCTGGGCCTACCTCATCGCGGTTATCCTCGGTCTTGTTGTCGGTTGGACAGGATCTCTCGGCGACAATGTGCCGGAATACCTGATCTGGGCCTTGCTTGGGGTTTTGCTCTACGCCACGTTTACTCAAACACCGTTGACTCACCTGTCTGATGTGTTCCGGGATCGTCGGTTCATGAGTGCCTTGCTCACCGGCAACTTCCTGGTGATGCCAGCGATCACTGCCTTGCTGGTGTTGGCACTGCCGGATAATGACGCGCTGAAGCTGGGTGTGCTTCTGGTATTGCTGATGCCCTGTACCGACTGGTTTGTCACCTTCACTCACCTAGGCAAGGGGGACAGCACCCGAGCCATTGCGGCAACACCGGTTCTGCTGATTGCTCAACTGGGTCTTCTTCCACTTTACCTCTGGCTTTTCATGGGTAATCAGTTCGACGTGAATCTTGAGCTTGGGCGGCACCTCCTGCCGGCCTTTGGCGGGCTGATTATTGTCCCGCTTATCCTGGCATTTCTGACTGAAAAATGGGCCGAAAACTCCAGAAAAGCCATCGGGTTCATTCGCTTCATGGGTCTGATGCCGGTCCCTCTGCTGACAGTCGTACTGTTCATCATCTCAATGACACAGGTCAGCCAGATCGACAGTACCGGCTCACTTATCTGGCCCTTGATGATTCTGTTTCCGGCCTATCTTCTAGCTGCGGCTCTGGTTGGAAAGGCTCTGCGCCGGGTCTTTCGATTACCGGTAGAAACCGGTCGCACCGTCATCTTCAGCCTAGGAACACGCAACTCCTTCGTGGTTTTACCTTTGGCACTGTCAATGCCAGAGGCCTGGGCTGTGGCCGTCGTGGTGATTGTCGTCCAGTCTTTGTTGGAACTGTTTGGAATGATGCTTTATCTGCGGTGGGTGCCTAGTCGGCTGCTACCGGACACCTGAATAATCTGAAACCCGTAAACTCATTTAAAATAGGAAGATCTCCCGTGCAAACCCGAACCCTGGTCATCAGTCTCCTTCTTTTTTGTCTGGTTGTCTTTGCTGGTGCTTTTGTTATTTACGATCGCTCCCAGGGCACTAATGAACCCGCCGTTGTTGAAAAAACGCCACTGGTGAGGGATTACTCTCCCGTTATTGGCCCTGAGGACGCGCCGGTAACCATTGTCGAGTTCTTCGACCCATCCTGCGAAGGTTGTCGCGCCATGCATCCCTATGTGAAACAGATTCAGGCTGCCTACCCGGACAACGTGCGTCTGGTACTGCGCTACGTATTGTTTCACAAAGGCTCGGAAGAGGCCGTCAGAATCCTGGAAACCGCCCGTGAACAGGGGGTCTATGAGCCGGTACTGGACGCTGTTATGGAAGCACAACCGAAATGGCACGATGATCCAAAGGTCGCCGCAGCATGGGATGCGGCGGAGTCAGCCGGACTTGATGTCGAAGCCGCTCGGGCCGGTATGAACTCACCCGAGATTGACGGCATTATTCAACAGGATGCTGCGGACGTTAAGGCGGTTGGAATTTCCGGAACCCCAACATTCTACGTTAACGGAGACACCTTGAGCCGCCTGGGGCCTCAGGAACTGTACGACCTGGTGACATCCAAGGTAGGGTCACTGAAATAACAACAAAACAACCGGCAACGCTATGTCACTGCTTGACTACCTTTTACCCTACGATTTCTCGCCGCTGACCATACTCAGCTACATGCTCGTGATGGGATTCTATGGCGTCGGGCTAATTCGGATGCCGGAACAGGACCGGCCAGGCTCACTGCGGATCTTTGCGTTCACCCTGGGGGTACTGATCTGTTATGCGGTGATGCAGACCCGCTTCGATTACTACGCACAATACATGTTCTTCGTCCATCGGGGTCAGCACCTGATTCTTCATCATATCGGTCCGATCCTGATCGCCCTGTCCAACCCTTTACCGGTCATGCGGTTCTGGTTCGCAAAAATCAGCCCGGGCTGGAGGCATACATTGAGGCCTCTGGGCTGGGTCTATAACGTTCTGCAACAGCCTTTTATCGCCCTTTTCCTGTTTGTCGGGCTTATCTATTTCTGGCTGTGGCCATCAATCCATTTTGACGCCATGCTCAGCCGGGATCTGTATTGGGTCATGAACTGGAGCATGTTGCTGGATGGCCTGCTGTTCTGGTGGTTGATCTTTGATCCAAGACCGCCGGCGATCACCTCATCGCTGGGGTATGGCAGACGCATGTTGGTTCTGGCCGCCGCAGGTGTGCTTCAGATGTTTCTTGGGGCGTGGATCGTGTTTTCACGTGACATGGTCTATGACGTTTACGAAGTCTGTGGCAGGGCCTGGCCGCTGGACCCGGAAGTCGACCAGCTACTGGGAGGCATGCTGACCTATATTCCTCCGGCCATGATGAGCATTCTTGGCATTCTTCTGATGCTCCGGCGAGCCATGCATCAGGACGGAAAATATACCAACCAATCCAAACAACTTGAGGAAACAGCGTCATGAGAACTCGCTTCTGGCGACAGCGCACCAACATCATATCGGCGACCTTAACGCTGATAGCATCCCTATTGCTGACTGGTTGCTTTGGCAATGACGAGGAAGACTGGAACGGTAAAAACATCAGTGGCTTGATGCCTGAGCTGGAATTCGACCTGATCAATAGCCAGGGCAAGTCTGTATCTGGCGATGATTACAGTGGCCGCGTGAGAATGCTGTTTTTCGGGTTCACCTCGTGCCCCGATGTTTGCCCGACCGCCCTGCAAAAACTCAATCAGGCAACCAGTGGCCTGGACCCCGCGCTTCAGGATGAAGTACTCACTTTGTTCGTGAGTGTCGATCCGAAACGTGACACGCCTGAGCGTCTCGCAAAATACGTGGATTTCTTCGGCGACAATATTGTAGGACTCACTGGAAAAGAACCCCAGCTTCGTGAACTGGCAAAACGATATAGAACAACCTTCGGTTATGACGAACCTGCCGCTGATGGAAATTATGCGGTGTCACACAGCAGCGCGATTTATGTATTTGATCGCGAAGGTAACCCCCGCCTCTTAATGCGGCCCGATCTGAGTAGAGAAGAAATTCGGCATGACCTCGTTGCTCTTATTCAGGAGGATGCCTGACTGAATAGACTGTCCCAACTCGAATTGAGACAGTCCTGGTTGGCGGGCACATACAAAGTGGTTAAGCAGAGCCGGAGAGTGTCTCGATAATTCGGCAGTCCATAATAACTCCGCCGTCACAACACGCACTCAGTCTTTCCAACTCGTGTTCCATTGCATGTAGATCTTTCAGTCGAGAGCGCACTTGAACCAGTTGTTGTTCAACTTTGGCGTCCACACCCGCACAGGACTCCTGCTGACGATCCGCCAGTGAAAGCAGTTCACGAATATCGTCAAGGCTAAATCCGAGCCCGCGGCTTCGTCGAATAAACAGCAGCCGCGAATGATCCTCTTCGGAGTAGAGACGATAGCCCGACTCCGAGCGGGTCGCTTTCGGCAACAGTCCAATTTTTTCGTAATAACGGATGGTCACGGGCTTAACGCCCGTATCATCAGCTAGCCGACCGACCGTGTTCCTTTTTTCGCTCATCGCTATTGACCTTATAGTTACTATAACCACCAGTGTATCGATGTATTGCACGTTTTAGGAGGGTTCGTCGTGGACAGCTGCTGTGAAAACAAGGCCGGTGAACTGGCACAATTGCGAGCGAGCCAAAGCCGGGTGCTTTACATTGCGCTTGCCATCAACGCAGTGATGTTTGTGGTGGAATTCAGCGCCGGCTGGATTGCAAGCTCTACCGCGTTGCTGGGCGATTCGCTGGATATGTTTGGCGACGCGTCTGTCTATGCACTGACACTGTTCGTGCTGGACCGAAGCCGTCGCGCGCGTGCCGGAGCGGCTTTGTTCAAAGGCGGCTTTATGCTGTTGTTCGGGCTTGTTGTTGTCGCCGATGCCATCCGCAAGCTGGTGATACAGGAAGTGCCCGCCGCCGAGTGGATGGGCGCTGTCGGCGCTCTTGCCCTGTTTGCAAACGGCGTTTGTTTTGTGTTGCTCTACCGTCATCGTGCGGACGATCTCAATATGCGTTCCACCTGGATGTGTTCCAGGAACGATCTGTTCGCCAATAGCAGTGTAATCATTGCGGCAGGATTGGTCGCCCTCACCAATACCCTCTGGCCGGACATCATTGTGGGCCTCGCCATTGCTGCGCTATTCCTGCACTCCGCTTGGCAGGTCATCCGTGAGGGTATGGAGGAATGGCGTGCCGGTGGGGCTGAAACCGCCGATAAATCGAGCAAAGATGAAGGCGATACCGCTGGAAACAGCTGCTGCTCTTCTTCGCAAAGCACTTGTGCCAATGAATCCAGAGAGCCATCCCGGTGACCACCAATAACCGGGTGATTCCATGGGGGCTGCTGCTGTCAGCCTGGCTACTGGCGGCGGGGTCCTCGCTTTCAGCCATCTACATCGGGGAAGTTCTCGGGCAGGCTCCGTGCGTTCTGTGCTGGTTTCAGCGCGCCTTCATGTTTCCGTTGGCGGTGATTCTCGCAGTCGCCTGCTACTACTCGGATTTTAACGTTTGGCGCTACGCTATGCCGCTGTCTGTCATTGGCTCCCTGTTCGCTCTAGCCCACTCACTGCTTTATGTGGGGCTCATTCCACAACCCATTCAGCCCTGCACGGCCACTGGCCCGTCCTGCTCGGGTGACGGAATGACGATATTTGGTGGGCTGCCGCTTCCGTTTCTATCGCTGGCCATTTTTGTTGCCATCATCATTCTGCTCTTGCTTATCCGTCGGAGAGTTCATACATGAATCGTCGTGCCATCTTTGTTGTCGTGTGTCTCGTGCTGATCGCAGCCTTTTCAGCCGCCGTCCTATTCAAGCCACAGCCCCAGCAGCCTCAAAAAACGGCCACCACCGGCGAAAAGTCTGTTGCCGCTGCCGAACCGATCGCGAACCAACAAGCATTGGTACGCTTCCATTCGCCCACATTCGGGCCTGCCGACGCACCGGTGATCATCGTTGAGTTTTTCGACCCCTCCTGCGAAGCCTGCCGGGCGTTCTACCCGATCGTGAAACAGATACTTGCTGAGTATCCAGGCCAGGTGCGGCTTGTTTTGCGGTACACAATGTTCCATCAGGGTTCCGAGGAAGTCTCCAGAATTCTGGAAGCAGCTCGCCTGCAAGATGTCTATGAACCGGTGCTGGAAGCTGTGTTGGAGGTGCAGCCGGCCTGGCACGACGACCCGAAGGTTGCCAAGGCATGGGGAGCGGCCGAGGCAGCCGGTCTGGACCTGTCCCAAGCCCGTGAGGATATGCAATCCGAACGGATAAGCGCCATCCTTGATCAGGACATGCAGGACGTCAAAACCATCGGTGTTCGGGGCACCCCGACTTTTTTCGTGAATGGCCGCCAACTCACGGAGTTTGGTCCCAAACCGCTACTTCGTCTTGTTCAGGAGTCGCTCCCAGACGCACAGAAATAGTCGACCGGTGTCGAACAAAACACGGATGGGCTTGATGCCCTCCACCGTCAACTGAATTCAGAAAATTGAGGACTCACGGAAATGCCAGATCTTGCGACATGGGGAATGCTGGCTGCTTTTTTTGGCGGCCTGGTGTCATTTTTCTCACCCTGCACTCTGCCGCTGGTTCCGGGGTATCTATCGGTCGTTACGGGCGGCACTGTCACAGACCGTTCGAGTCGACTGCAATCTCTGTGGCTCAGTATCTGTTTTGTCCTTGGGTTCAGTGTAGTGTTCATCGCTTTTGGTGCCAGCGCTAGTCTGCTCGGTCAGTGGCTGATGGCCTACCGGCAGGAAGCCAATCTGGTGGCGGGCATTCTGATTGTGCTGATGGGGCTATTTATGCTGGGCTGGTGGAGCATGCCCGCGTTACAGCGCGACTGGCGCTTTGGGCAAACCCTTGAGGGTGGACGGCCCACGGCAGCGTTCCTTCTCGGCTTGGCCTTTGCCGTCGGGTGGACACCGTGTATTGGCCCGATATTGGGCGCTATCCTGGCTCTCAGTTCCACCCATGCGAATGCTGAAACCGGCATGCTGTACCTGGCCGTTTATTCGCTGGGGTTGGCAATTCCATTTTTGGCAACGGCTTTATTTATTAAGCACTTTCGGGCGCGAGTGCGCTGGATGAGCCGCTGGAGTCAGTCACTGAGAATCCTGGCAGGGCTGGTTCTGGTTGTTATGGGGGTAATGGTGCTGACGGGACAGATGACCCGGTTTGCATCATGGATGTTATCCGCATTTCCGGTACTCGGAAGACTCGGTTGATCCCGGGCAAATCTTTGCCCACAACTTAGCTGGCCGATAAGGCAGGAGAACTGAGCAGTGAACAGTGAACTCAAGACGTTCTATCTGACAGAACCGGCAGCAGCCGCTGATGCTGACAATCAGGGCGATGTCGCTACAGCGTTCAGACATCTTGAACGGGCTCATATTCTGAGCCAGAAGTTCGCGTTAGCGCACACGACAACACATTTGCGCATGCTCCGGCTTGGCTGGCACGCGCGCGATGCTCGCGAGGTTCTCGGTCAGCTGGCTCGGGCCTTCGCTGCGTTGCTGGTTTCACGAATCCGGGTTCCTGTCGGCAATACGGGACGTGCCAACGTCAGCGCATTTGAACCGATGGCGGTGCCGGAAGACTTGGCGATTGTTCTGGGACACCAGAATCCTTCCAACACGTAATTGAAGGACACCACTTGATGATCAAACCCTGCTTCCAACACCACGCAAAGCGCTTTGCATCCATTGCATTGATGATGCTGGCAATCCTCCTTGTTGGCTGCATGGGCGATGATCCGCCGGATTGGCACGGGACAGACATCAGCGGCGTGATGCCCAAGCTTGAATTCGATTTGATCGACAGTCAGGGAACACGGGTTTCAGGCGATGATTACAGTGGTCAGGTACGAATGCTGTTTTTCGGATTTACCTCTTGCCCTGATGTTTGCCCCACTGCTCTGCAAAAACTCAGCCAGGCCGTCAGCGGGCTGAGCACGGAAAATCAGGAGGAAGTACTTACGTTGTTCGTCAGTGTCGATCCTCAGCGCGACACACTCGAACGCCTGGCGGAGTACGTCAATTTTTTTGGTGACAAAATCATCGGGCTGACCGGCAACGCCTCTGACCTCCGCACGCTTACCCAGCGATACCGGACGACGTTCGGGCATGAAGAACCGGACGCAGAAGGTGACTATGCCGTTACTCACAGCGGTGCAGTCTATGTGTTTGATCGTGAGGGTAATCCTCGCCTGCTTATCCGGCCGGAAGATTTAAGCGCTCAATCCATTCGGCAGGACCTTGTTGGCCTGCTTGAAGAGGATTACTGAATGACTGGAGGCTCTGGAGGAAAGCTCTGACTCGAATGTTCGCTTTTGTTTAGAAACAAACGTTTTGGATCGCTTCAAGTGCTTTCATGAACACAATTTGATGAACAGGAACAGGGCTCTGCCTTCTCGCCGCAAGCGGCGATTCACCAGAGGTATTTAAGGACCAGGGATGATCCGCTAAGCTGGAAATGCGGCACAGCCTGAGGCCCCATTGGCCGCGACCGGCGATGAGGGGGTAGTGCTCTGTCAGACAACCCCCGAATCCCTTTTCCTCTCTGTCAGTAGTTCTCTCAAAAAACTCGCTCGCCGATTCGCATGGCTTTCCGCTTTTGTTATTACCTCGAAATCGCTAACTTGCCCAACAATATGGATTTCTGCCTCGGCGCGGGTAATCGCGGTGTAAAGCCATGCTCGGTCGGAAATGCGGCCCTTCTGTACTACCACGATAATTCTTGGGAACTGGCTACCCTGAGCCTTGTGGAGCGTGATCGCATAGCCAAGTTCCATGCAGTCGAACACATCCTCGGTGATGTCTATCTCCTCTCCGGTATCCAGAGTTACGACACCAAATGTCTCCTGGTCGCCTTGAAAAGCGCGGTCTGCTGAGGATAGGACACCAAGAGATCCGTTCTGGATGCCGACAGTATAGTTGTTCCTAGTGAATAGGATCGGGTCGCCTACCCTCAGATCAATAAAGAAATCATCCCCATGCAGCTTGAACTCCAGCCTCTGGCCGCCTGGATTGATTAGCCGTTGACATTCCAGGTTTAACTCGCCAACCAGGGCCTTCGTTGCACCGATAATCTGGGTATTGTGAGCGGATTCGGCATACAGGGTCTTGCACTTATCGACTACACGCTCCGGAGGCGTCTCGTGGAACGTGATTGCACCAAATGATAACGATGGAGGAACATCGCCCCGGTTGATGGTGGCAGAGTATTCAGGGATACCCGTTGAGCCTTCCTGACGCTTCACGATATTCAGCTCAACATTGGCAACTGCGCCAGATTCGATTATGTCTGAGAGGACTTTGCCACAGCCTATGGGCGGCAGTTGGTTTGGGTCGCCCGTCAGAATAATACGTACCGACGGATCAAGGTGCGTGACGATCCGGTACATGGTCGGCAGGTCGATCATGCTGCTTTCGTCGATAACCAAGAGGTGCTTGGGCTGAACCAGAGAGGGTGAGATCGGCTCCTCCCGCAACATGCGAGCAATCGTCATGGTGAAAAAACCGATGCTTTCGTGCAGTCGCATGGCAGCCCGCCCAGACAACGCCACGGCGTGTATTTCATAGCCCAGTGCGGCGTAAGCCTTTAATACGGTCCGAAGCACCGTGGTTTTTCCAGTACCGGCACCGCCCGTAATGCAGGACACACCGTTGGTGAGACTGGATTCAACCGCCTCCAGTTGATGCTCAGTAAGATCGTAAGGCAACTCCCGGGCGGCTTCGGTCAGTGCTTTGAAAACGGATTCATCTTCGTCCGTGATGGTTGCCAGTGTTTTGAGCCGCTTGGCGACCACCGATTCCATTATTATCTGTGCAGTCGGGTGATAGGTGCCGGTCTGTGGCCTGAGAATGAACTGGCCATTGAGATAGCCATTGGCAAAGACCTCGGCAACCAGGTCTTTATCGCCCAGAAGCTTTATGATCTCGGGCCTTAAAACTTGATGCGTTGCGTAGGTGTGACCTTTTTCGACCTGCCTGCGGATTGCGCTTTCCAGGGCAGCTGCGAGCCTCACCGGAGCTGATTTCTCAAAGCCCAATTGCTCGGACATCGTATCGATGTCGGCGAACGGCATCCCAAAGCCCAGCAGAGCCCAGGGATTGGCTTTTAGGATATCGACAGTGCGCTCATCGTGATATTTGAGAATACGCTGCTGAATACGCAGCGGAATGCCCAGTGAAGCGAGCCAGTTCGCGTGTGCGAGATTCCGATACTTGGCGTAGCCGTTATACAGGGCTTCAATTGATGCGTCGCTCAGAACGTCTCTAAGACACTCTCTGTGCTCTTCCGTGTCCGTTTGGAGCAACGAGTGCAGGTCGCTCCCGAAGGCTTCCCAGAGGGCGCGAGCTTTCGACTCACCAATTCCAGTGAAGGCTTTCTCGGTAGCGATGAAGCGAATGAGCGCTTCACCCGTTTCCGGCAGCGTGCATTCCATCTCAGCCGGATCGTTATACAGATGCTGCTGAAGCTCATAATCGCCCGCCTGGACGGCCTTAAGGGCCCGCTGGCCGCGAACCCGCCACTGCTGCCCCACCGAAGGCTGGATCGGTAGAGACTGGTTTTCGCATCGGATGCTGACAATGTATTTGCCCGAATTGATTTTGTAACTGTCGGCTTTGATGGGGATGCCTGTGAAGATCGTATACTTTGAGCCACTGTGTTGGCAGCTGGTAACACGAAAATAGTCTTCATGCATCGGGCGCTACCCCGAACTCGGTTAGTACCTCCGATAGCTCGCCGTAACGTTTGAGCTTGGCTTCGAGGGTTGCCACACGAGCTTTCAGCTCGATGTTTTCCTGCTCCAGTGCCGAGAGACGCCGGGACTCCAAAGCTTTCTGGTTGACCGTGGGATCATAGCGTTTAGGTTGAGACCTCTGAACCGAAGCCTCCTGAGTAAGTGGTGGCAGTACACCCCGCTCACGTAGACCTTGCTCTAACGTTTCCAGTGCGTCCTTGATGGCTGGATTCTGACGCAGAGCGCTTTTGCCGATGCCAATGGCTTTCGCTAGTGTCCCTTAACAAAAGTCCGCTTACTTATTGAGCTTGTCTGATAATCTGGCGATTGACTCAATAATCTGGTCGGCAGATTTATGCCATTCAAAGGGCTTCGGGTCTTCGTTGTAAGTCTTCAGATAGTCTTTGATCG